>JAOZKZ010000200.1 GCA_029935075.1 Campylobacterales bacterium | reverse complement strand
ACCAAAGTGGAGGCTGTTTCAACTGGGATAATAACATCACAACAAAAGTTGCAGGAGAAAACATCAATCTTACTATTCTTTCAGCCGATGAAACTGACAACAATACGAGCCTAGAAGATATCAATATCACTAAACTAGAGATTTTGAGTTTTTCAGATGTGGGTTGTAGTACGCTTTATGAAACCACTGAGATATGGAGTGGAAACGAAGAGGTAAATAGTAGCGCATGTTTTAACCCCACTGCATTTACGCACAATAAAGCGATAAAATGTGCCAAGATACAAATCACAGGACTGTATGAAGGTGAAAGTGTAGAGTCAAACTCTTCTGATACTTTCTCTATTCGTCCAGATAAGTTTATACTTGAAAATGTTCCAGCTGGCAAACTAACGGCAGAACATGCATATACTTTTCAAGCAAAGGCTGTTAATAGTGATGGGGCTACAGCGTCTGTAGATTTTAACAACTCTGTTACACCAACAAGTCAAAAATACTTTAGAGATGATAGTGACGGTTCAGCGATGGATGGTACATTTGCACCGACTTCTGATTTTACATTTTCCGATGGAGCCACAGCAGATACCATCTTGAGTTTTAATAATGTTGGAAAAATTGGTTTAGAGTTAAATGATACTACATGGGCAGAGGTGGATAGTGACGATACACCTTTGATAGATAGAACAATTTACTTAGAGCAAAATTTGACTTTTATACCTGATGAGTTTAATATCACTTTTGATGCAACTCCTACGATGAGTAATTTTAATGATAAAACATTTACCTATTATGCAGACGATGAAACTCAAATGGGAGCAAATTTGAAAAATCTTGATTTTAAAGTCACAGCAGTTGGTGAACTGGACGGAAATATGACAAATTATCATGATGATGCACTATATTATGCAAACAATATAGACTTTTCATTAGGTTTGACAGTAGATCAAAATCCAACTTTATCTGATGATATAAATGAGAGTCAAACTAAAAATTTAAATTTTGCCCAAGGTGTTGCAACACTTACTTATGATGATTTGCAATTTAACTTTGGACGAGATAGAAATATCACTAAAAATCCTATCTCACTAAATGGAATCGATAGCGATATCAATATAACCGTTATAGACAGTATTGATAGTGAGGTAAATGGCACTAAAAATCAAGCTTTTGATGGCAATGCAACTTTTTATTATGGGAAAGTCAAAACTCAAGATTTAAAAACAGCAGACACTACATCAACAGGAAGTTTAACTGTTCAAGTTTATTGGGATGGTACAGGAACTAGAATCTTACCTTTGGCATTCAAACAAAATACAGCTTCATGGTACGCAAATGCAGACGATGATGCGATTTCTACTTTAGTAGATGCAAACTTTAAAGCTATGAAAAAGAGAAAGATAGAAACTGCTGTAGCAGGTACAACAATACTCACAGTTGCTACGCCAAATCCAGCTTATGGAGAGATAGAAATTAGTATCACAACAGATGATAGTTCAAAAAAACTCTTCTATCATGTAGATACTCCAACTTGGCTTTGGTATAGCAAATATGAGGATTATAACTTTGCAACAAATACAACTTGTGCATCTCATCCATGTTTTGAGTATATCTTTCAAACCCAAAACAATGGAAAAGAAATCAGTAGTGGAGATTTTAATGGCACTAAATTTGATAATAATTTTAACTCAGGGATAAAGAAAAAGGCTATAAAGCTTATGAGATAGATTATGGATGTGACTAAAGTCCTAAAAATAGGAAGTTGTATTTTATAAATATTTAGTAGAAAGCTATGACTTTAGTCCCATCCATATGCAATTTCACTCATACACCCCATAAAATCTTATGTCTGCATCTTCTAACCTAGCTTTTAAAGGATTGTTTTTGATATACCCATAAACCGTTGCAAAATGTTTTTCATCTCTTATGACAGTATCATAATATTTACCTGCCCAAAACTTCCCTTTTCTATCTAAGGTTTTATTTGCAATATGTGCTGAACCACCTTTTAAAACTCTCATAATTTCACTAAGCTCTTCTATCTGTTTGAAAAGTATATGTATGTGGTTTGGCATGATACAAAAAACTATGATATCAAACAGTTTTTTGTCATATGAGAGAAAGTATTTTTTTATTTCCTGTATCACTTTACCATGTAGATAAGCACCTTTTTGAGAGTTGTCTAAGTGCTGGTCTATTTTATACTGTTTGACTTTATTGTCAATATCTGTAAAAAACATTCTCTTTAGAAAATCATCTATGCTATCTTTGGTTCTAAATGTAACAAATTGATAGTGTTGGGGTGCATCTATGTGAGGGAGGTTTTTATGTATGATTTGTCCTTTTTATCGGTGGGACTGAAGTCTCCACTTCCGAATAGATGGAGCTGAAGCACCATTTCCAAATTGGAAGTGGAGACTTCAGTCCCACCAAAATTAAATCTAAAACTTTTTCCACAATATTTTTGTATCAAAACTAATCTCACAATCTTTAATCAAAAGCTCAAAAACACCCTCATCTGTAAAATCAGCTATTTTTTGATATTTGAAATTGATATGCTCATAAACTTTGACTCGTTTTTGTTCATGATAGACTAACCCATAGTACTTAACACCCTCTTTTTCAAACAGATTAAATTTTGTCTGTTCATCCCTTTTGATACTACTTTTAGATACAACTTCAAATATAATCTCTGGCGTTGAAACAACTCGTTTTTCCCTTTTACAAACGACTAAAACATCTGGTTTTACAACTGTATCATCAGAAATTTGCCAATCTATCTCAACTGCGGGAAAACACTTTGGACAGTCATCCAATTGTTGCTCCAATATACTAAAAATCTTACCAGTTACATACTGATGATTAAACATAGGAGATGGAGCCATTGCATAGGGCATGCCTGCTATCAACTCCCAGTTTCCCTCCCAATGGTTGTAATCATCTACTGTGTAATACTCTTCATAAGCTAGATTTTGCATATTGTTCCTTTGATATTTTTATTATAGCACATTTTTTATGGAATAAAATGTGCTGCTTATTGTGACATGAGACGTGCATTTAACCTAATAGAGCTTATTTTTACTATTGTCATCATGGCTGGTATCTTTGCCGTCATCCCAAAAATCATTTTTGCAACCAACAAAAGTGACTCATTTGCGATGAAACAAGATGCATTTTTTAACGCTATATCCTTGACAAATATCGCATCTTTACTTGCATGGGATGAAAAAAATACTGACAGCATGTCTATTTTGACTACTTCTGATAACCATATACCATGTGATACAACTTCATTTTTACGCGTAGGTGGTTTTTTAGGAGCACATACTAGAAATTGCAAAGAAAATCTAAATGCATCTGTTATAGTCGCTGAAGAGGGGAATGATTATCTCTTATATGATGATATTGATGATTTTAATGGTTCATCAATCGATGTCGACCTTAATACAACAACAAAATATAGAATTTACACAGATGTAAGATATCTAGATGACGATATTTTTACCCTAGATGCAACTGGGAAAAAGATGACAATTGCTTTAGGTGGCTCTCAAGATGATACATCAAACATCAAAAAATTCAAAGCTACAGTTGGTTATGTCGGAGGTCGTGGGAAAGATAAAAATATCTCCTCTTTCTCCTACTACTCAACCAACATCGGACAAATCACTCTGAATAGTGAGGAGTGGTAATGAAAAGAACAGCTTTTACTATGGTTGAACTTATCACGACTATTATTATCATGGGGATTTTAGCTGGTGGTACTTACATCTCATTAGCACAGCTTTACACCAAAAGTGCAAAATCAAAAGCGATAAGTGAACTTAGTTTTGACTCTACTTTGATAGCCAACCAAATTTCAGCACTTCTCTCTTATCGAGTACCTGCTACGGTTATCGGGTATGACTCTGTAACTGGCAATTTTGAATCTATTT
>JAOZKZ010000050.1 GCA_029935075.1 Campylobacterales bacterium | reverse complement strand
TTTTCCTAGATATTTTTGGTTTACAACACCAGAGGTTTCAAAAAAGTACTTCTCGCAAAACCCCTCATCCTCTTCAAACCATGTTCTATCCTGACCATGCGTTGAACCGATAAAAATAGGTTTTACCCCTCTTTGGTTTAACTCCTCTTTAATTGCTTTGGCAATGGTAAGATGACCGCCTGTTCCTCCACCGGTGATTGCAATATTCATCAGAAACGCACCTTTTTACTTAACATTAAAACCATGCCTATTGCGATAGAATGAGCCAAAAGAGAACTTCCTCCATAGCTTAGAAATGGTACTGCAATTCCTTTTATCGGCGTAATTCCTGTAATTCCAAAACTATTGATAAAAAGGGATGTTCCTATCAGAAGCGTTACGCCTAGAGCAAAAAGTGAGTGCATCATGTTTTCACTTCTGTTGGCAATTTTAAGGGAGCGAAAAATAATGATAAAAAACAGACCTATTACAAACAAAAGTCCTAAAAGTCCTAACTCCTCAGCGATTCCAGCCAATACAAAATCGGTATGAACTTCAGTAAGGTATCCTAACTTTATCGTACCATTTCCAATTCCCTCACCAAAATACCCACCATTTTTGATAGCATGAAAAGAGTTTGTTATCTGATATGGAGCTTCACTAACTTCCATACGAAGCCTGTCAGCTATGGAATCTGGTAAAAATGACAATACAAAGTTTTGAACATTACTCCACCATGAGATAACCCTAGCCACACGATGTTCACTCCCCACAATCGCAACGATAAAAACGATAGTAGCACCCAACATGGAGAACATAAAAAGCCGTGTACTAGCCCCTGCCATGAATGCCATGACGGTTAATGAAGTACCCAAAACAATCACTTGTCCGATATCGTTTTGCATGATAGCTATGAGATACACTACGATACCAAAAGCACCCACATAGGGTAAAAAAGTCATCACTTCATCTTTTAGCTTATCCACGCCAGACTCAATTTTTCTTGAAAAACTCCACGCTAGAAAAAAGATAAAACCCACTTTAAAAAACTCAACTGGTGCTAAGGAAATCATAGGAAATTTTATCCACCGTTTTGCACCACCAACGGCAGTCACATAACTCTCTGGTAAAAAAGGCATTACTGTCATCAAAATTAAAAATATGAAAAAGATAGAAAATCCAAGCAATTTAAAATGTTTATCAGGGTCAAGTCGTGATATTGCCCAAATCAAAAAGATAGAAAATATACCTACGATAAATTGTCTGATAAAAAAATGAAGTTCTGGATAGCCGTATTGAGGAGCAGTATAGACCGTAAGTGACATGGAGAAGACAATTCCGATAACAATAAGAGCTATTGTTACAAAAAAAATAGTTTTATCAGTAGCCACAAAAAACCTTGTAAATATTTATCTAAAAAACATACTACAAAAATTTTGATTAATTAGAAATTTTAGATACAATTATTAAAATAGTTTAATTTTTAAAAACTAGGAATAGAGTGTGCTTTACAATTAAGTATATCTAATAAAGGTTCATCAATGGAAGTATCAAAGTCATCTACAATTGTTGAAAAAGCCTTAGATTACAGGTCTCTTCGTCAAAAATTGATTTCAGGAAATCTTGCAAATGTTGATACTCCATTTTATAGGGCTAGGGATATCAGTTTTGAAAGCATGTTGGTAAAAGAAGCTGATAAATTAGCAGACATTAAAAAACAACCAGCATTTGCAAAAACCCATCACATGCACCTAGACCCAATTACATCAAATGGCTCTAACCAAGCAGAGGTTTTTTTCAGAGGTACACATACCACGAGAAATGATGGAAACAATGTTGATTTGGATGTTGAATCAACCGAAATGAGTAAAAACTCAATGATGTACAACGCTTTGATAAGTGCAAAAAAGAAGAGTACAATGATATTTAAAAGTGTTATAGACGCATCAGGTAAGGTGCAATAATGGCATTTTTAAGCGGATTTGATATAAGTGGATATGGGTTATCAGCTCAAAGATTTAGGATAAATCTTATAAGTTCTAATATCGCTAATGCAAACACGACAAGAACAGACGAAGGTGGACCATATCGTAGACGAGAAGCGGTTTTTAAAGCGGTTGATTTTGATACACTTTTAAACAAAGAGTTAAACAGTTATATGAGAGATGAAAATCCTATCGATGACCCAATGGCAACTCAGTTTCCAAAACCACCTTTGATGAGTGTGGTTGTGGATAAAGTGATTCGTGATGATACGCCATTTAAATTACGATTTGACCCATCTCATCCTGATGCAGATGCAAATGGCTATATCTCATTGCCAAATGTTAATCCTGTGATTGAAATGGCCGATTTAATAGAAGCAACAAGAGCGTACCAAGCAAATGTAGCAGCATTTCAGAGTACAAAATCAATGGCACAAAGTGCAATTGATATGTTAAAAGGATAGGTAGATGATAAAAGGAATTGACACTCTATCACCAATATCATTACAAAATGAATTGGCAAAGAGTCAAAAAACAGAGAGCGGTAGTGATTTTTTCTCAATTTTAAAAGAGTCACTGGGGGAAGTCAATGATATGCAAATTAAAGGGGACCAAGCTTTAAGTGATATTGCGACTGGACAAGTAAAGGATTTACACAGTGCTGCTATTGCTATTGACAAGGCAGAGATAAGTATGAAGGTGATGTTGGAAGTAAGAAACAAAGCAATAAATGCATATAAAGAGATACTTAAAACTCCAATCTAGTAGATAATAACACAAAAGGAACAAGTCCCTTTTGCTACGCTGCTCGCTATGGGTTCTTCAGCAGAAGGCTCACGGGCAGATGAACCGCCCTCATGGCAATCAAATTTATTTTTTTAGAAATACAATATCTTTTAACAATTTATTGATTATAATGTTTTTATGAACCAATCCGAGAGTAAAAAATTCAAAATAGCTTTTATATTTTTCATTGTTTTTGTACTATTTATGATTCTTATATTTGCTTTTATAAATATTGTTACAAGTGACAGGAAACTTCCAAGACTCACTCGTACTGAAACAGATATTGCACTTCGAGGTTCTATCTATAGTCGTAACCATTTTACAATTAGTGCTAGTAAAAAACTCTATAGTGCTGAAGTGGATACGAGAAATATAGACCCTAATAAACTTGATCTTTTTATCAAACTTTTTTCTATCTTTAGCAAAATGGATCCTCATGTGGTACGAGAAAAACTAGAATCAAATGTTGGATATGTGAAACTTACCTATGCACTTGACTCAAAATCAGCACGCTATGTCAAGCAGTTACGGACAAATCTTCTTAAATATCGTGTACTGATACACTATGTTGACCCAAAAACAGGGGAATCTTTTCTACATGCCCTCTCTATCAATGAGTGTAGTGAATATAGAGAATTTCCCTTAAAAGATACATTAGCCCCAGTGATTGGTTTTATGGAAAAAAGTATGCCAAAAAACTATACTACAGTTAGTGGCAAATATGGTTTAGAAAAATTTTATGATAATGCATTGAGCGGAATACAAAGTACAAAAATTCTTGGTAGAAAAGATGTCAACCACAACATCATCTTAGATAAAAATAGTGAAGTTAAAAATCGTATTGATGGATTAGATGTGATTACAAGCATCTCTTTAAAATTTCAAACTGCACTTGAAGAGATTTTAGATAAACACCGAGTTAGAACTGATGCAAAAGAGATTATTGCTTCTGTTATGGATAGTAGGAGTGGTGAAGTATTGGCAGTTGCAAGTTCTCGCCGTTATGACCCGTCAAATATTACAGATATTGCAAGTATGACTATATCTGTAACTCGTTATATGTTTGAACCTGGATCTGTTTTGAAACCTATCACATTTTCACTACTTCTTAAAGATAAGAAAGTACATCCTCATGACATCATAGATACAGAAAATGGAAGATATCAGCTTGGAAATAAGGTCATTACAGATGAACACAAATATGACTATTTGAGTGCTGAAAACATCATCGTCCACTCTAGTAATGTCGGAATGGCAAAACTTGCACAACGTCTTGATGAGATAGATTTTTATCAAGGTTTAATGGAGTTTGGATTTTCAAGAAAAAGTGGTATTGATATCTCAGATGAATTGGGAGGATCTATCCCAAATATACATCAACTTAGACACAGTACCTATAAAGCAACTGCCTCTTATGGATATGGAATGAAAGCAAACTTTTTTCAACTGCTGTGTGCTTACAATGTTTTTAACAATGATGGCATGTGGATAAAACCAAGTATCGGTAAATATTTTCAAAAAGCTACGGGGAAAAGACAAAAGATTGAGGTTAAAAAACCTAAAAAAGTTCTTGATAGTGATATTGCCTATGTTATGAACCATATTTTACGAAAAGTCGTCAAAGATGGAACTGGTAAAGGTGCTTACACAGAAGGTCTTAGAGTTGGTGGTAAAACGGGAACTGCACATATCTCTATACGCGGTAAATATGAAAATGTTTACAATAGTTCATTTTTTGGATTTGCCAATGATGCTAAAGAGCGATATACTATAGGAGTTACTGTGATAGAACCATCAATGGATTTTCATTTTGCATCTCAAAGTGCAGTTCCTGTGTTTAAAAATATTGTGGATGTTTTGGTGGAGCAGAAAGTTTTAAATCTTGTAGCACCTAAAAGTGGTGCTACAAGGGCTATTCGTTAGAATATTATATTCTAATACAAATCTATCCTAATTACACAAAAGGAGCAAAGCCCCTTTTGTTACGCTAACGCTAAGTTTACCTCAGCGGAGAGCTCACGCACAGATAAACCGTGCTTAACTATAGATACCTCTAATACAACCCGTATCTATTATCTTTTCTTTTATACAAAACTCTAGTTTTGTCATCTTTGTCATTAAAGATATAAAACTGCATGTTACTCTCTTTTAACATATCAAGTGCCTCTTCGATATCCATAGGTTTGTAAAGATCTAGTTCCATTGGAACAATTTCATCAACCTCTTCATCTATCTCTAACTCATCGTCAATACTTGGGATACTAAGATTTGCAAATTCACTTACTTTTACCGCTTTATGTGCTTTTATTTTATCAGCATGGCGTCTTAAAACTTTTTGTGCTCTCTCGATAGCTATATCAACCGCAGCATACATGTCTTTATCTTTTTGTTTCACTACAATTGTATTTTTATGTGGAAGGTTGATTGAAAATTCTACTGAAAAACCTTTTTTACCACCTCTCTCATCTGCTGAAACCGCCACTCTAACAGCGATAATATCTAAATTATATTTCTTCAAAGACTCAACGGCAGACTCAATATGTGCCTTAATCGCATCGGTTAACTCTAACTGTCTTCCTACTAAACTCATGTTCATGATATTCTCCTTAAATATAATATACTCTATTATTCTACTATAAATTCATTTGATCTATTATTAAAATATATAATAATTTAAGGTTTTTGGATTGTTCTTCTGTGTACTCGAATTGGTTCTGTAATTCCAGTATTTGCTTGATTTACACTTACAACTGTATCAATGATAACTGTTAAATTTGACTCATTTGTATCTATATTATTTGCACCATTAGGCAATATATTTGTACATAGTGCTGGCAATCCTCTACCTATATACCAGATTGTAACATTTGCTTCATGTGTTGGATCGGCTTGGGGATATGCGATATTGATATTTTGAATGCAATCAACACTATTATCGTGCCCTGAAATTGCCAAGAGGGCATACTCTGTAGCACTGCGAGAGAGTAACTCTGCTTGCTCTTTTAGGTAGAGATCAAGCGTAACTTTGACAGAGGTACTCGACAACCCTATCATCAGTGTCATTAATGTCGCCACGGTAATCATAATCACAATTGCTGTTATTAATCCAAATCCTCTACGCATTAAAATACCGCCTTCTCTTTACAAAATCCGATAGGAGTTCCTGTCTTGTTATCATCTTGCATACAGAGTTTAATCCGTATCGTATTACCAGTTTGAGTGAACCTAAATGTACTGACATGTTCAGCGATTAAACTATTTTTAATATCTGGATTAACATCATCAAACCGCTCTCCATGCCATGGTTGATAATTATAATATAGCCTTAGGTCAAAATTGTCATCATCATCAGCAATATCAGGAACCAAAGCATAAGCAGTCCATGCAAGATAATACTGTTCTGAAATTCTTTTATCTTGTATAACTTCTGTAAATTCCAATGTATCATTGGCTGTACTTCTTACAGGATAAGTATCATTATGGTCAGTTGAAGTTGGATCAAACCCAAAAGTTCTTGGAGTTGCACCAAAGAAATGTTTTTTGAAAATCATTGCCGGATGTTGGGCAGGATTAGAGGCATTTAAATCAATCGTATTATAAGAGAGTGCCATAATCGTTTTTTGAGCAGATGAAAGTGTTGATCCCTTTGTTGAAGTTTGATTTTCATCTGTATTTCCAAGTCCAGCGTGAAGATCTATAAAACCACTCCAACCGGGTACAAAGGAGTTTGTACCTGCATCATACTCACCTAAAAAGCCCTCATTGTCAGAACCAATCCATTCCAACATGTTAAAAGTCCCATTTGTATCATCTGAAAGTGATTTGAAAACTCCAGTATTTGAAGCATCTTTTGTAACTACTGACGCTTTGATGCGATACTTCAATCTTCTTGTAATTTGATCAAGTGCTAACTCTGTTTTTTGCTGTAGTTCACTTATGATTTTTGCACGCATATACCCTTGATACATCTTTGCAATGATATCAGTACCAATCATAGCAACAACACCAAGTATAACAATGACCATGATTATCTCGATAAGCGTAAAAGCTGCTCTTTTTTTCATCATAGCCCTGCTCCTGAGGTATCTAATTCAAGCAGTTCTGTCTGTCCAATATTACTAGAATACGATCGAAACCTAAAAGGTTGACCACTTGCACTTTGAACATATATTTCAATCATTTTTATATTTGTACTGTTATTTACATCCTCAATTTTAGCTGAACAGATGGTGTTAAAATTGAAATCATTTATTGTTTGATTTCCATAGGTTGCAATATCTGACACATAACAGACTCTTGTAGTCATGTTGAAATCTCGTATCACATAGTCAAATGATGAAGCATTCCCATCCAATGAATTTCCTAAAACTTGCCTATCAAAATGGTTTAGTGCTGTTATGTTTGCATCATTGCCATCAGCTGTAGGAAAAGTATAATTCATATCTGTAACATTACCTTCATGTAGTCTTCTTCTAAAATCTTGTGCGATATGCCCTATCCGTCTGTTTTCATCAACTGTAGTTATATTTCTATCCAATTCACTATCTCCAGCTTGAACATCGAGGACTCTGATATAAGTGATAGAAGAGTTGCCATCAACAGAGTTTCTATCCCACTCATAAGAAAGTATATTTCCCATCTTTGTACGAGCTGCTAAGATAGACTCTTGCATGATGGAGAAAGAGTCATTATTTGAACTTTGACTCAACATCAAAGGTATCGTCATCACAGAAATTGCGATGATTACGATAGCAAGCACTAACTCAATCAAAGAAAATCCAGCTCTATTTTTCATCTCTACCACTCCATCTTTTTAGCATTTCTTCTTGAAATATCTTGATCTATTGTCATCCCTCTATCACCCTTTCCAGCCCAACTATCAGTAGTAGAGAAGAAAGTGATATTAAAAGATTCACTCACAGCATTTGCATTAAATTTATTATAAATAAGCCAATTTGATGGATTAAAAGTAACTCTATTACGATGCGGTGCACTTGCTTGCAATGATGCATTAAAACTATTCAAAGTAGGAGCAGCACATGTCGTTCCAGTCGTCTCAGGAATAATTACAGCCGTATTAAATGTTCCCTGTTGGATTGTTGTATGAGCTACATTATTGATATACCAAAATACACTATCCCCACTCTCAGCACCATTTGCTAATGGAAAGCGTGTTTTATTACAATCTCTACAGAAGAGCTCATAAAAAACAGTTACATCGATATTATCTTCTGCTGTTTCGATATCTGGGACATTAACTCTACCGTAGTAAAAAGTTGTATTTATATCAAAATTATTACTATTATTAAAATCCACTCCATTGATATCATAAGTTCCATTACCATCAACACTTATATTTATATCTCTACTATTTATAATAAATGGGTTTATCGGTCTTCTAACATCTCTTATTGCATTTAGCCCTATAGTTATATTTACATCACCACTTGTAAAATTACTCTCTGATGTAGAAAAATTTCCATCAAATATTGGCTTACCACTAGAATAATCACGAACCCCCGTATTTGACCAAGTACTATTTAAATCATAATATTGAGGTGTGATACCAGCATTAGACAACCTAACTCTAGGAATATCGTTTAACCTTACTGTATAATTAATATCGGTCGCATAGCACTCTTTATCAAAATGCGTCGCTGTATTATTATTATCTATCACAGCTTTTATACTAAACACTAGACGGGCACTCATGTTTTCATCATCTAACTTCATATCATTTTTACCTGACATGTATGTAAAGCCATTGTTAAAATCATTAAAACTGATAATATCATTGATAAATCTAGCTGGCTTAAATGATAGCACTTTATCTCCACCTATATTACAACCAACTTTGAGACTTGCATTATGTGTTGCTCTAGTGCTGTTTACTTCACAATCACTCATGTATGCAGATGTCAGGTTTTGATCATACAGAGTCCAATTATGGTCTTTAAAGGTAACATTGATATCTCCAATATTAGTATAGTTAAAATCAGTCATGTTTGCATCACCATCTTCAAAAGCTATATAAGAAGTTCCAAGTAATGAACCATTTAAATCTCCAGTAGGGCATTTAGCATGTTCTTTTGTAATATTAAAATCCAAAGAGCCAGTAGATGCTGTTATATTGCTATCATAACCCATAGCATTAGCCTTAAATGTAAGATTATAATCCATACCTCCTACATGATATCTGTTAGCAGCAATTTTTGTCTCATTTGTCTCAAAACTAACTTTTTCTGGTCTAACTGCAAAAATATCTGTAGAACATGAAGACCTACTAAATCCATTTTGAATCTCTCTATCTTTAAACAGACAAGTTCGACAAGATGGTAAATCCAAGTTAACAATACACTCTGTATCACATCTACCATCTGAATAAACTGACTTACCAACCATCTCTTTCATTTTATTTATTTCATCAACTGCAACACTCCATGTTACATGTTTACCATGACCATCTACCAAATATCGAACTCTAAAACCAGCATTTTTATTTGCATTAGGGATATTAAATATTGTGCTTTCTCTTATATTATTATTTATTGCTACATACTGTGGAGCACTTATAGAAGTATAATCAGAACATGGATCATATAGATTTGTTGCCAATAAAGCAAGCGATTGATCATATTCGATCATCTCTATTTGAACAAGACCTGTATAACTTGAACTTCTCACTTTTGTCTCATCCTCATCACTCAGCACAACGATATCAATACCAAAATCTTGATTTACCACTTGTGTAAAGAGGTGATTTTCATTTGAAGGTTGTGAACTATTTTCATTTATCAAACCATCATTAATTCCATCTGTTAATCCACCCTCATGCGTCACTTCAAAACCATTGGTCATACGCTCGCTGATTGTTAAGTTTTGATCTTCACCACTACATCTTTTAACCATAATTTTTTTATTTGGATTTGGATCGTAACTTACACTATAAACATTATGTGTAAGATTGTCATCACTAATTTCACTAAGCTCGGCGTTATATCGTATATAAGCAATTTTACCCGTTGCAAGGTCTCCACCATGTGCTGAAGTAGCCCCTACTCCTATAGAAGTTTTTACCTCTGTTAAATTATCATCTCCAGTATCAACCTTACCAAAGTTAAAAAGTGGATTTTGAGTTGTATATGACCCTTCCCCTACATTCATTAACTCAAATGTCGCCTCATCTTCTTTAAAAATTTTATCTATTTGCAAATAACTATGCATATCTCTCAATGTCTGTATCTCAATATTTCTAAACTCTACTTCAATACCTATCTTTTCCCCTAAGCTTGCTTCTGTTCCAAGATCTGCTGTAAACGCCTCATTTTTAAGCGTTTGCATATAACATACTGGGTCATTCAAGTTGGTTGAAAAACCAAACATACCTAAGGTAAATCGATCACCACCATTGTTGTTGGATGCCAGCCCTAAAGATCCGATGGATATACTTGTTTCTGTTTGACCATTATCGATAATTCCCGTACCCATAACGCCACCGATATCACCTAAATAAAACTCATCTACATCAATACCTGAAGTATTATCAAGATTTGGAGCCCTGCTTGTTACTGTAACTCCATCTCGTGTAATGGTACCATTGACTGCATCATTAGCAGGGTTTTTAGCATTGCTAAGTGTATGCATGACACCACCTGAATCACTAACTTTAACAAAATCAGTAAGGGTTCTATCTCCCTCAAAAGCGAAGATGATTAAATTTGATTTTATAGCACCTGTTGTAGGTGTTAAAAATCCTTTAACCGTTTGATTTACTTCACTCTTATAAATCGTACTCGTTATACCATCAGGAGTTTTCCAAACACTTTGAAAACCATCAAATAGTGTTATATTTTTCAATTCTCTAGTAGGTACAAGTTTCGTATCCCTTACGATTACAACTATATTCCAACCTGCACTAAGATTATCTCCCTCACTAGACTGAATATCTGCAACCCAATAATCATCACCCCTATTTGCTTTGACATAAGAGGTAATATCAGCAACCCCTTGATAATCAAAATAAGTACTGTCATTCATAAAGTTAAATTTATCCACAGTTATGGCAGCACCACTATTATCTATAGAAGGTGTACTTCTTTGTGCCCCAACCTCAACATATCCACTGGTATTTAAATCCGCTCTTAGATAAACTTTTTGTGCATTATCTATTTTAGTTTGAAAACCCGAAATGGTTTTATCAATACGACCCATCCAATAAAGACCAGCCCATACAATTTCATCACTCGCATCAATATCAAGCCTCGCACTTGTTGCTGTTTTGTAACTTCCAGCATAAACACTATCTAAGTTTGCATACTCTTGCGTCACAAGATCATTGACAAAATAACTTGGCTCCTGACAATTTCCAGCTCCATCTTTTTCACAAATGGATTGATTCCCAATTGTTAAAACATCACCGAAGATATTCATATCAACCATCCCCTGAAGAGGTATTTTTGTAAATTCTCTTGGGCTGTTAATCGTTAAATCAGTCTTCATAATACTTGTATCTTCATAAGCATGATTGTTAGCCAAATTTGTATCATTTACATAAATTGAATGAAGTGTAGCATTGAGTTCAACCTTAGTGACACTATTTGGCGATTTTACTTCAAGTCGGAGTGTCTCATTTGTATCTGCTAAAAGGTCATGTTGTAACTGACAAGTTAAAAGTTTGGCAACTTTAGTACAATCCCAGTCAGCCGTATCACTATAGTCAATAAAAAGATAATCATCAACACTAGTGGTATTAATATCTACAATCACATCTTTGGCTATTTTACTTGTATCTAAATTTCTAATCACAAAGTCATAATAATAGATACTATTTGCTTCCGCAGGATCTGGAGTATCAGATAATGACAAACTCATATCCAAATCAACTGTATCTCTAACATCTACACTTATAGATATTGCAACAGCTTGTGGTAGGGGAAGTTGGTCTGCTGTAAGGTTTGCGATACTGATAACCTGTTCTGCATTAAGTCCTTGTACCGTTACATCTATATCTGGGGATTCAAGACCCATTTCTAAAAGAGGAAGCGTACATGTTAATGTCGGAGCAGAAAAACTACAACTCCAGCCTGCTGCTGAGTGAGATTGGTAACTGACATTTTGATCTAGATCAAAAGCTATTTTAAGATTGGTTACATTGATATCGCTTAGAGGTGCAACACCGTCATTTTTAACTTTTAAGGTATAGGTAAAATCTTCACCAACACTTACGATATTTTTATCTGAGAGTGCTTTTGTGTAAATTAGTTTTGCCGTTTTTCCTATGACTTCAGTTGTTGCATTTGCATCTCTGACATAAGGATCCAAATCAGTAGTCAAAGAGAGCGTATTTGTAACATTTGCTTCATAATTTGGTGCTATGACATAAAGCTCTATTACCTTTTCACCACCACCAAGTTTTGTACCATTATTATCACAACTAAACATTCTTGAGATACCGTTATAGTCACAATTCCATCCCCCACTTACATAGTGATCATATTGGAGTTCAGCAGGAAGTGTTTCTGATAATTGTATACCATCTATATCTTTACCACTATTATTAGTAATAAAAATCTTATAATAATAAAGATCATTTGCATATACAGTACTAGGATTACTTGTCATATGAATGGCAAGTGAATTACCAGGTGCTACTAATTTAACATCTTTTT
>JAOZKZ010000049.1 GCA_029935075.1 Campylobacterales bacterium | reverse complement strand
TTAGAAATATCACAAAAACAGCACCCTACTTTCATAATGGAGCTATCAAAGATATCGAAGAAGCCGTTGAAATTATGGGTAGACATCAACTTGGTATCAATTTTACAAAAGATGAGATAGAGGAGATTGTAGAGTTTCTAAAGACTTTAGAGGGAGAGCTTGTTGATTACGATACCAACTTAAGCTCCAAATCTGCAATCCTTCCTAAAGTATCCAAATCAATATCTGACTCTTTCAAGTAAGTGATATAGTTTTTAAAAGATTTTAACTTAATAATTTTTCTATAAGAGCCGGTTGCTAGTTTTCTTAATGCTTTTGACCGCTCTTTATCTATGCCGCTGGTCAGTTGTGAAACGATATAAAAACGATCAGCATGGTCACTAAAAGCTTTAGCAAAATTATCTTTATCATTTTGTTCAGTTGAACGCATTTTACTTAAATCATAAAATAACAAATTTCTTAAAAACTCCTCTTTTTGAGACTCTACTCTTTGTATCTTTGTCATCTTTTTTATAACAGAAGTAGTCTTTTTATTTATCTCATCATATATCTCTTCTGATTGCTCTTTGAACTTTTTATCAACTATCAAAGTCATTCTATCTTCAACCTCTTGCACAATCTCTCGTTTTTTATAAAACCCATAACCAATTACAGCAACCATAACACTTAAGAGCAAAAGAGCAATTTCTATTGTCGAGTTTATAGCCTCCACGCTACCTAACAGTTTATTATCTAAAATACTCTCTAAATCTTTTTTATTATCTATAACCTTAACCGTAGAATTACCACATGAGATAAAAAATAGGGAAATTGAAACCAATATATATCTCATAACTCAACCTTTAAAAGATTTTCAAATATCTCCAAAAACAGAGTATCTTTTTGTGTCTTTTCTACTAAAAATAGGCTATCTCCATATCTATCATCATTGAGTATATTTTGAAAAATAGACTTCTCATGTTCTCTTGAAGTGTAAAGTATGATAGGGTTATCAGGATAGGCAGATTTTAGATATTGGCGATATAAAATTGTTCCTGCCATAAGGTCATTTTCTATTGGAATCTTTTCTCTTTCAGGTGTTACAAACTCATCTTCATCAATCAACATGATATCTATCACAAATATATCAGTCTTATCTACTTTTTCATCAACATCGAGAAACTCCAACAGCTCATCAATCCTCTCAAATGTGACGATATCAAACTTATTTGGAAACTTTTCATCTATCAATACATCTTTTTCATACGAAATTGATACAGCTTCATCATCTAGCCACAACACTCTTCTCATGTTCTCTCCTTGATAATTCTAATTGGTATTTTAATCAAAAACACATTTTTTGCAAAACCTGAATTTCCTTGCGGGTCACTCTTTATAAGTTTTACATTTCCTCTCCACGCACCCGATACTAGCTTGGCATAATATAACCCTATGCCTTTGTTTTGAGATGGAGACTCTTGAAACTCTTTTTTATCAACAAGCTCCTCTTTTGTAACTCTTCCTCTATACCCTTTTCTAAATATCCTATCTCTCTCCAACGAATCGATAATATGCCCTATGTTTTCTATATAAAGATTATAATAGTGGCTATTTTGCTCTTCAGTGATTTTTATATAACTACCATTTTTGCCATATTTTATCGCATTATTTATGATATTGTTTACAACATTGTGTAACTCTTGTTTTGGGAGTTTTACATCGATTTTTAACTTAAGCTCATTGTTGTAGATGATATTCATCTCTTGATTCATTCTCTTTTCATTGCCCACTAACACTTGATTTACGACATGTTTTAACGGTATAAAATTTTTACACTGCTGAACATTTTTAATATCTTTTTTTATCAAAGAGTCATATCTTTTTGTAAATTTCCCATGTTGAAAAAGCCCAAATAGAAAACTTTTGGTATACGCCGCATAATCCTTAATGTCTTCGATATTTAAAAAAACAGCTTGCTTGTCATGTCTTGTTGGAAAGTATATATTTTTAAGCTTACTCTCCAAATCCTTCACACGAGAATCAATCATGTTAAGATACTGACCACTCTCATGCAGACTTCTCTCATCATTTTGCTGTGTTTGATACTTAACCGCTGAGATAGTGTTCAAAATCGCTCCAAGATGCAGAGATACTCTTTGAACCATGCTTGTGGTATGCTCATCATACTCACGACTACTTTTGTCAAATATAACCAAAGTACCAGTCAATTTTCCTTCATAGTTTTTAAGAGGAACTGCGATAAAAGAAGTTATGCCTTTTTTCATAAACTTCTCTTTATATGGCATGTAGTGACCTTTATCTCGACTCATGCTACACTCATTTTCAATACTATTTATAGCGATGATATCTTTCTCTTTATGATTAAAAAAGATACATTCATCACTATTTATATCAAACGGATACAAATCATCTTCACCATCATCAATAAAGTTTATCTCCGCTGCAAGTGTTGCTTCATCCAACTCTTTTTGGGTATGAAAAACCTCTTTTTTATTGATCCACAAAGCAACACCATCACATGAAAATATCTTGGTAATATCTTCACAGATTTGATTTATCTTGATATTTAAACTTCTTTGATTGCTTATCTTGCTCTCAAAACCTTCAAGTAGTTTTGTAATGTGACTTAAGTTTTCATCAAAAATATTCTCAATATAACGACGACTGATGATAGGAGCATGTTTTAACAAAAACCGTTGATCTATCTCATCAAACTGATGTTTTGAAAAACCTAAAAAATGGATAATCGCAAAAATCCTATTGTCAAATATCAGAGGGATACTCAAAGCAGAATGAACTTTCGGAGCGTTATCAAGCATTTGAATTATGTCATGTTTATCCAAATCATCTATCAAGTTTATCGGCTTTTTATTTTCGTAATAACCCTTTACCATTTGATAAGAGATAGTCGACTCTTTTAACAAATCATCGCTATTTATCTTTTCTATCACTTTTTCAATACTCTGTTTATATTTGGGATTCAAATCTTTTTGAGCTTGGAGTTTATACCTTTCATTGTACTGATAATATCGGTTAAATATATAAGTATCAGCTTGAAGTTTAGTGCTCAAAAAACCCATTGCATCTGAAGTAAACTTGTCAAAATTTGCGTGCTTAAAAGTAAGGTTGTTAAAAAGGTCGATTGACTCAAATTCACGAGCTGTTTTACTGGCTTTTATCTGAGCGATGACTGTTGTATATTTTGTATTTTTACAATACTCATCAAAACTATTTGCATCTATATCTTTACTCTTTTTTTTGCCATTTTTATTTAAATCTACACAATAAGCAGCCAAATATCTAAGATCTTTTTTAGCATACTCTTTTGAAGAATCAAAACAAAAAGAGTACTTAAAAGTAGAAAAAAGTCTCTCAGACTTTGTCGAAAAATCGTTTAAAAGCACACTCTCACGCTGGTTTAACAAGTTTATCAAATCATAAGTATGCTGTTTTATCAAAAAATAGTTTTTCAACCGCCCAATATACTCAATCTTTATCTCTTCACCTAAAAAGTCTTCCTTAATATGCAAAGGACCTAACATCAAAATCATAGAATTAACTTCATGTACTCTAAATGAAAAATTCAAAAACTTTATATTTTTTGGCAACTCTTTTTTTAACTCAACTGACAACTTTATATAAATTGCAAACAAAATATTCAAACATCTAAAAGGGAGATTTAGCTTCATAGTTTTATAAAGAAATGGATGATTACTTGACTCTGTCATGTAGACAAGCTCGTATAATTTCTTGATATGAGAAAGCTTTACATCTTCAAAATTTTGATGACAAAAACTATCAGAACTATCCACTTCTTTTAAAAATGACGGAATAGAATCTAAAACCTTTTCAATATCACCAAGCCAACTTATTTTATCACTATAATCAAAAGAAAAAAGCCTATTTTTTTTACAATACTCATACAAATCGTCATTATCAAAGTTCAAAATACGCATAGGAAGTGAGTAGTACAAAGATAAACTCTCTTGAATTGTCTGATAAAAAAACAGCTCTTCTCTACTTATCTTGATGGAAAACTCCTAAAGTTAATGTAATATTATACAATAAAGTTAAATAATTTCATAATTAGACTTTAATGAAAAGTTATACTAAACCCAATTTTCCAATTTCAACCCTTCAACTCTCTCAAACTCTTTGATATTGTTAGTTACAAGCGTTACTCCAAGGCTTAGTGCATGTGCTGCGATTTGCAAATCTAAAGGACCTATCATTTTTCCTGCTTTTTCCAAAGATCCTCTTACTTCTCCATAGTATATCGATGCCTCATAATCATAATCAGCTATCATCAAAGGCAGTAAAAAACCATCAAGTGCATTTCGATTTTGGATTCTATTTTGACTTTTAGAAACTCCATAAAATAATTCTGATGTTGTAATAGAAGAGATACCGATATCGCCTATTTTTAGAGTAGAAAATTTCTCTTTTACGATAAGAGGTTTCTCTTTGATGATATAAATACAGATGTTTGTATCGAGCATATACTTCATCTAAAAAGACCTTCTCTCTCTTGTTGAAGAGTTGGTTGATTTCGCTCAAGCATAAAATCATCTGAAAATTGGTCTAAACTATCAAACAGTGTATCCCAAGAAGAAGTAACAGATAACAATACTACAGCTTTTCCTACCCTTTTTATTAAAACCTCATCCCCCTCAAACCGAAACTCTTTGGGAAGTCTTACCGCCTGACTTTGACCATTTTTAAATAATTTTGCAGTTGTCATAATAGCTCCTTGATAAAATATATATTTTTAGTATATACTATTTAAGGAATAATGTCAAGTTTTATTTAAATATTAGAATAAGCTAAAATTTAAGTATTTTCTTTATTTTCTTTAAAACTTTACTATCTTCTTTCTCTTTTTGCTTTATAAGCTTTTCAACCCTCAAGCTTAATTTTTCAAGATGTTTTGGTTTAAAATCAAATGTTTTTTTCATCGGTTTAAAAACTTCTCCAACTCTTTTATCGATTTTTCATTTTTTATCCTAAACTTTATCTCAATTCTCCGAGATGCATCTTTATCTTCTAGCCCATTATCACCATGTATCAAATCAGCATATGAACGACCACTTGCACTAAGATATCGACTATAAAGCTCCTTGTTTGAGCTATCACTTTCATACAAAAACTTCATCACTTCAAGTGCTCTTTTTTGGGATAGAGCTAAGTTGTAAAGATAACTTCCATCGGTATCTGTGTAACCCTCGATAGTTATGTTATCGATATAATCTCGTATGTTTTCATCAAATAAAAGTGTATGGATATATTTTTTCAAAATCAAACTTAACTCTTTTTTTGCACCAGCTTTGAGGGTATATTCTCCTTGATTAAAAAGGATATTTGAAGAGAAACGAATCGCACCACTTTTTGGGTCTATTTGAATTGAATTTCCAAGCGTCTCTTTGAGTTTTGAAACTACTTTTATCCTAATTCCTGTTAAGTTTTTTATCTTTACTTTTGTGATATTTAACTCATCCACCAAGAGCTGATGTGCTCTACTTTGCTGTAATAACTTTTCACTTAAAGCAACTATCTCATCATCTCTTAAAATCAATATGTTTTGATTTTGTGTGAGATTTGACTCTATACTTGCAAAATTCGTCTCCATGTTCATAAGTTTAGTTTGCATCTCATTCGTATCTTGTTCATAATCCAAAATCAAATCTTTTAACTTAGAAAGGTCACTATTTTTCAGCTGTATCTTTTCAGTCAAACCATCATTTTCACGTCTATTTCGTGCTAATTTACTGATATTTTCCTGAAGTCGAATTTTAAGAAGTTGAAACTTTTTATTTTTATCACTAAGGGCACTCTCCGTAAGCCCTAACGCAGCTCTTTTTTGTGCCAAATCCTGCTGGACATAGATATACCGAACCACGATAGCACCAACCAAAAGAACAAAAACAAACAGCAAACCTGCCATAAGATCAGCATAGGAAATCCAAAAGTTTTGCTCTTCTTGGTTTTTATCATTTTTATACATGAGAATCTAAATCTTTTAATTTTGAGATATTTTTGATGATTTTGGCACTCTCACTATCTATGAGTTCTAGTGAGGATTTTAACTTTTGTGTATACTTTTCATCAAAGTCATTTAAGTTTTTGTTAAACGAATAACCTATCTTTGCACTCTCACTTCTCATAATCTCAATATTTTGTATCACTCCACTATAAAGCTCTTTTATATTTTGTGGATTTAAACTTTTAAGAGATTGGTTTAATTCTGCTATATTTTTATCAATATTTTTTGAGAGATTTTCAAAATTTTGCTCTTTCTTCGCAAGCTCACTTTGAACAACTGCCAAAGAATGGTTACTCTTTTGAAGCTGACTTGTAAAGTCTTGCATCCTAAAAGCAATATTTTCATAAGCTTCAAGATTTTGCCCACTCGCTTGCATACTTTTTTCACTATTTTTTAAAACTTCATTGTAGTGACTAGAGGCATTTTGTAGAGCATTTTTCTCATTTTGAATGATATTGTCAAACAGTTCAAGTCTTTGGTTTAATGTAGCATTCATACTATCTGCAAATTCACTTGAAAGTATTTTTTCAAAAACAGCATTTAATTTTTCAGAATTTTTCAAACTCTCTTGAAAATGAATCTGCTCAATCTCCTCCGTAGTCCAAAAACGATGTCGCACATTCTCTTTTATACCATGTATATCTTTTTCAAACACACTCATACCTGTTTTTTCAAAGTAAGTCCACCAAAGTGAGAGAAAAATACCATAGATAGAGACATAAAACGCCGTACCAACTCCACCTAAAAGAAGGGAAATCTCTTTCTCTAACATTGCAGAATCCTGAGATGAAAAATCAGGCATAGTGATAGCAATAGATATAAATGTCCCCAAAATACCAAGCGTAGGGAAGATGCTAGCCGCCACAGAAGAGAAGTTATCATTTCTTAGTGAAGCTGTAAAATCTTTAAAAAATGTCTCGATAGGAGCATTTGCTTTTGTGATATCGCCAATAGTCAATCTATTGTTGCTAATATACCAGCTCATCACATCATGCATCTCTTTATGCCGTTTTCTAAATTTACAAGCTGCATAATGGGCATTGTGTTTCATAAAAAAGAGATATATAATGAAAATAGCACCAATCATGATAATACTATGAATCTCAACTTTAAGAGGAATAAGCCCAAGAAATCCAGCGATAACACCTAGAAATATCAAAAATGGAAGCCAAAAAAGTGAAAGTAGCTTGAAGAAACAAGTTCCCTGTTTTTGAGTGTCGATATGAAAATCTACTATTTCATCTTCGTTTTTTGCCATGGTTACTCCTTGATGATTGATTATATCATCTTAGAATGAGTGTATAGCAGAAAATATTTTTTAATTAATTCGTTTAAAGCAACTCTTTAGCAGACTTCTTACAAGAAGTCTGCTGAGTCACTAAATTAGAACTTATAATGCAATCCTACACCTAAACCAACAGAGCTAAAGTTATAGTGGTCAAAACTAGCGATATTTAATCCTAACTCTGCATTGACAAACAGTGGTGGCAAAGTTCTATCAAGTCCTCTGATATCATACTCAATTCCTGCTCCACCGCCTAGACCTATCACAGATTCATCATCCCAACCAACAAAATCACTATCCCAAGTCCAAAGCCCCAATGAACCAAAGCCATACATGTTATAAAATTGCTCTTTTTTAAATTTATAAAGTCCACGAACAGCATAATTGTTAAGTTCTCCTAAAAATCCAACTACCGCTTGACCTGTAATCTTATCACTAAAATCCATCTTAAGACTTAAACCATGAGAAGGCCATGAAGATTGAAAACCTGCATAAAGATTTTTATCTGAAAAATCAGCCGCTGTTACTTGTGAGGCTGTACCTAAGATAGCCACAACAGCCAATGCTTTAATCTGTTTTTTTAATGTATTCATTTACTAATATTCCTTTTTATTTCGTACATAAAATATCGACTTAAAAAATTGAAACTTTAGACTTTACCCTTTATATAATCTACAAACTTCTCTACCTTTAACTCTGTAAGATTTTCACTTTTATAAAGTGATAACATAGTAAATGTTGGATTTTTAGCACAAGCTCCAAGTAACGCAAACTTCAAAACTTTTTTTACAGGTTTCCTCAACACAAAAACATCCACCCACCAAGGGGCACCTAGAGTAGTTATGACTTTTACCTCTTTCAAATTTTCAAGACGAGGTGTAATCGCCCCTAAATCAGATGCATGATTATAAGCATATCCTGGAGCCCAAACTCTATCAAACCATCCTTTTAAAATAGCAGGAAAACTAAACCACCATGTAGGAAAAATGAGAACCAACGATTCGGCTTCTTTTAATTGTTTGATATCATCTTCCAGCAGACTTGTATCAAACTCGTTATAGTAGCTAGCTCTCTCATCTTTTGTTAATACTGGATTGAAATTCTCTTTATAAAGGTCTTTGACTGTTATAGTATAACCTTTGGATTTTAAGTGTTTTATAGTCTCTTTTGATAAATGAGAACAGAGACTATCTTCAAGTGGGTGAGCTAACACTACTAAACAATTCATGGTTACACCTCTCTCTTCAAAAACACCAAATAAACAGCCGCCGATATCCCAGCCGAACCCAATATCATAAGCATAACCATCATCTGATAACGAACTGCTATCAAAGGGTCAACACCTGATAAAATTTGACCCGTCATCATTCCAGGAAGCGAAACCAAACCAACAGCAAAAAGTACATTTATGATGGGAATAAGTGCGGCTTTGTAAGATATCGCTCTTGCATCGATATAACTGTTTTCCCTACTCATCTCACTCTCAAATCTTTCGGCTGCAATGCTCACGGCATTCATAGAGTTTGCAAATATCATGCCTGCTAATGGTATCAAGATGCGTGGTTCAAACCAAAAGGAGAGTTCTAGCACGCCAGTTGTTACGATGATAAGTGTAAAAATACCACCTACAACAATAGAGATAAAAGCATACAAATAAAGTGATTTTTGTTTTTTTTGAATTGGTCGAAGTGAAATTATACTCGCAGCTATTAGCATGATAGAGAGGATAAAAACAACCAAATAAGGAGATTTACTCTCAAAGATATAGGTTAAAACATATCCTATCAAAATGAGCTGTATTAACATCCTAAAAAGAGCATAAAAAAGTGTCCTTCTATCATCTATCCAACGGATGTAAATGACGATGACTACAACAACTGGAATCATAACCCATAAAAGATCTTGTAGAGAGATATTGTAAATCGAGGGGTTCATGACTTAGGTTTTTTTACCTCATACATAGCACACTCTTTGCCACTACTATTTTTTACTTCTTGAGAGGGAATTATTTTTGATTTAAAACCAAATGCTTTACATCCATGAGGGTGCACACTTTCCCATGTGACATAATAATAGACACAACGCTTACAGTTGATTTTTTTCATTTTTTGAGCTTCTTTCATCTTAAATATCGTACTATATGATAATTATATCTAACTAGGAGTTACTCTTGGATTATCATATCTTAACAACAGAAACTGTCAAAGAATTTTTACAAAATATTCCAAATATCAAAATCTTTTTTGATGATGATGTACTTGTTACTCATGAAATAGGCGATGGAAATCTCAACTTTGTTTTTATCGTAAAAAGTCAAAAAAATCCATCAAAAGCACTCATCGTAAAACAAGCGGTTCCCTATCTTAGATGTGCTGGTGAATCATTTCCACTTTCACGTGAGCGAATGACTTTTGAGATAAGGGCGTTGCAAAGTTATGAGAAGTTAGTGCCGACTTATGCTCCAAAGATTTATTATTCTGATGAAGAGATGAGCGTAGTTGTGATGGAGTTTTTGAGTGAACATATCATTATGCGAAAAGGGTTGATAGAATCTGTATATTATGAAAATTTTTCTGAACATATCTCAACATTTATGGCTCATACTCTTTTTTATAGCTCCTCATTACACCTGGAGAGCAGTCAAAAACGGCTTTTTATGGATAGGTTCAATGCAAACAAAGAGCTTTGCAAATTGACTGAAAATTTTGTTTTTACTTTTGCTTACATGGAGCATGAGACAAATGAAATCGAAGAGAATTGTTTAGAAGAGGCAAAAGAGCTATTTTCACAAATGAAGTTTAGAAAAAATGTTTTAAAACTCAAATATATCTTTATGACAAAATCAGATGCACTTCTCCATGGAGACTTACATACAGGCTCCATTATGATAAATGAAAAAGAGACTTATGTGATAGACCCTGAGTTTGCATTTTTTGGACCTTTTGGATTCGATATCGGAGCACTTATCGCAAATCTTATCTCTGCGTATATCTCACATTTTTACCGAAGCGAAGATAAAGTGTATCAAGAGTGGATATTGAAAACTATACAAGAGGTTTATGAAAAGTTTGAAGAGAAGTTTTTAAAGCTTTGGGATGAACAGCATGAGAGTGCGTTAATCACAGAAAAGTTTATTGATAATGTCACACTTAAAGAATTTAAAAAAGAGTTTATGCACAAAATATTTCAAGAGAGTGTCGGATTTGCTGGATGCAAGATGGCAAGAAGGGTTTTTGGTATCGCTGGCGTTGAAGAGATACGAGGATTAGAAGATAAAACTAAGAAAAAAGAAGCCAATTTAAGAGCATTAAAAACGGGTGTAACCCTCATCGAAAACTATGAAAATATTCAAAATGTAGATGAACTAATAACCATCATCAAGGAGCTATCATGAATGGAAAATATAAAGCACTTTGGTTAGATGAGCAAGATAATTTAGTCGTACTTGACCAAAGAGTTTTACCATTTGTAGAGTCAACTGTAACTATCACAAACACAAATGAATGTGTGGAAGCGATAAAAAATATGACCGTTCGTGGAGCTGGGGTTATTGGAAATACAGCTGCATTTGGTATTTTTTTAGCAGCTCGTGAATGTAATGGAAATTTAGTTCAACTTGAAAACAGAGCAAAACTAATTCGTGAGTCTAGACCAACAGCAGTAAATCTTATGTGGGCAGTCGATAGGATGATGAAAGTTGCTAGAAAATCTAATGATATGCTCAATGATTTAAAACTAGAAGCGATAGAAATATGTGATGAAGATTGCCAAACAAGTAAAAATATAGCAGATGCAGGTGCTGATATATTTGAAGAAATCATGAAAAAACAAAATATTACTACTATCAATGTCCTCACGCATTGCAACGCAGGCTGGCTTGCAATCGTAGATGATGGAACAGCCCTCGCACCAATCTATGAAGCCAAAAGAAGAGGAATTGATATCCATGTTTGGGTAGATGAGACTAGACCTAGAAACCAAGGGGCAAATTTAACAGCTTGGGAGTTAGGCAAAGCAGATATAAATCATACCGTGATAGCAGACAACACAGGCGGACATCTGATGCAACACGGAATGGTTGATGTTTGTATCACAGGAGCTGACCGTGTGAGCCGTGGTGGAGATGCAGCAAATAAGATAGGAACTTATCTAAAATCTTTGGCAGCACACGATAACAACATCCCTTTTTACATCGCCCTACCCTCATCAACATTTGATTTTGAAATCGTTGATGGAATTAAAGAGATACCCATAGAGATACGAGGAGAAGATGAAGTAAAATTTATCAGAGGTCTTGATAAACATGGCGAATATTCAGAACTTCAAATTGTTCCAACTGCATCAAAAGCTCTGAATTATGGTTTTGATGTTACACCATCTCGTCTTATCACAGGTCTTATTAGTGAGAGAGGTGTTTGTAAGGCTGACCAAAAAGAGATAGAAACTATGTTCAAGGATTTATTATGATTGACGGTATTATAAAATACAACTTTGATTTTCAAAAATCTAAACCTTTAGAGAAAGCTTTATGGGAAAAAATTGAAGAAGTTAGAGAAAGACTTTATGCACTTAAACTCATCGGTGTAAAAGATGGCATAGGATATGGAAATATCAGCGAAAGACTGAGTGAAAATAACTTTGTTATCACAGGTACACAGACTGGAGATTTACACTCTTTATCGCATAAGCACTATTCCTTGATTGAAGCATATAACGACGAGAAGTTTTTTTTAAAATCAAGTGGAGCGATAAAACCAAGTAGTGAAGCTTTAACACATGGAACTATTTACAATTTAAGTCCTAAGATTGGAGCAGTTATCCATATACATTCAAAAACATTGTGGGATTTTATGCTAGATGCAGATTATAAAAAAACTGAAAATGTTCCTTATGGCTCAACTGAAATGATTGAAGAGGTGAAGAGAATTTATAAAGATACAAACCCTCTAAATAACCCCAAGTTTGTTATGAGTGGTCATGAAGAAGGAATTATCTCTTTTGGTAAAAATCTAAAAGAGGCAGAGTTTGCCCTTTTAGAAATTATAGCCCGAAAAAGTTCTTGATATATGCTATTTCAGATTCATTTTGAAGATTAATTGTCTTAACAGTTT
>JAOZKZ010000199.1 GCA_029935075.1 Campylobacterales bacterium | reverse complement strand
AAAAAAAGATTTCTTTTTCTTTTTGCTTATCTTGGGATTCTTATGAGTGCGGCACTCTCTTTTGTGGGAGAAGGAGCATGGGAAGCGGCGGTATTTGTCTATGTGCTGGGAAATATCGGGTTTATGGGATCAAATATTTTCAATGATGCACTTTTGCCAACTGTTGCAAAAGATGATGAAGTGGATTTTGTTTCTGGGCTTGGTTTTGCATTGGGTTATCTTGGAGGTGGTATTCTTTTTGCACTCAATGTCTGGATGGTGCAAGACCCTGCTTTTTTTGGATTTGAAAATAGTGTAGAAGCAGTCAAGTTCTCTTTTATCTCTGTTGCTTTATGGTGGATTATTTTCTCCTTGCCACTACTTTTTTTTGTCAAAGAGAAAAAACCTAAACATCAGCATGGACATGTTCAAATAGTGGTGGAGGGATACCGTAGACTTGCAAATACATTTAAAAAGATCAGACATCTTAGAGGCTTGCTACTTTTTTTAGTTGCCTACTGGCTCTATATCGATGGAGTAGATACGATTATCCGAATGTCAGTTGACTATGGTATGGCGATAGGATTTGATTCAAATAGTTTGATTTTGGCACTTTTAATCGTACAATTTGTTGGTTTTCCTGCAACACTTGTTTTTGCCAAATTAGCCCAAAAATGGGATACTAAAAAAGCGATTCTTTTGGCAATTGGTATTTATCTCTTTATTACGATTTGGGCAGCATTGATGGATGAAATATATGAGTTTTATATATTGGCAACGATGATCGCATTGGTTCAAGGTGGTATTCAAGCACTTAGTCGCTCTTACTATGCCAAGATGATTCCAAGCGAACATGCAGCAGAGTTTTTTGGTTTTTATAACTTTTTAGGAAAATTTGCTGCGATTTTAGGACCGCTTTTGATCGGTATCGTCACTTTGGCTACTGAAAATTCAAGAGCTGGAATCGCATCGGTAGCAATCTTTTTTATACTCGGTGCGATACTGTTGATGAGAGTAGATGAAAAAAAAGTTGCTGATGAAGTGAGGTCTACACTCACTTAATCTACAGACTGTTCATCTCAATATTATCAAAATTGTTTCCGTAGTATCGCTTATAAGCCACCTTCTTTTCCAAAGTTTCAATGAATGCCGTACAAAAGTCTGCTTTTGCCAACTTACCTGCGATATGAAGCCCGCCGGGACTAAAGACATTGACCTCCAGCAATTTATCATCTACGATATCAAGTCCCGCAAAAAATATTCCGTCTTGTACCAGTTTTGGTCTGACAACCTCCGTAAGCTCTAAAATCTTATCTGTGATTTTTACAGGTTCTGCATGTCCTCCTGCGTGGATATTGCTTCGTACATCGTGTCCACCGCTGACTCTTTTAAGCGCTGCATATTTGCCATTGACTTCAAATGGTCTTCCATTTACCATAAAAAGACGGATATCCCCCTCAGCAGCCGGTTGAAAATACTCTTGTGCAATCACATATCCATCACGCATCACAGCTTGGAGCATCTGTTTGATATTGGCTTCATCATCAGGCTGCACTAAAAAAACATTTCTGCCACCCGATCCCAAAAGTGGTTTAATGATGATTTTATTGTTATTTTCGTGGTAAAATTCAGTGATATCATGCGTGTTTTTTGAGATCAAAGTTTTGAGTCTGATAGATTTTGGAAAATGTTGAAAATACATCTTGTTGATTGCTTTTGAAAGTCCACTCGGATCATTTAACACGATCACATCATGAGCAACCGCGGCAGCCCCAAAAACCAAAGCGGCATGCTGTGCCCATGGTTTGTCAAAATCTGCTGCAGGATCGTTTCGAAGCATCAATACATCCAAATCTTCTACTGTGATACGCTCTTTTTTCGCCTCTTTACTGATGATATGTGCCAGAAAATCTTCAGCATCTTTAAACTTCTTTTTTGAAGCACTTAAAGCGTTGGCATGGATCGTATCATTTGGATCATAAGCGAAATCACCCACACCGATCAACCAAACTTCATGCCCCATATGAAAAGCCGCAATTGCTAAATTTATCGTAGTGCTAGGTAACGTTTCATTCATCACATCATTGAGTACAAATCCAAGTCTCATGCCATCTCCTTATTAATAATATCTAAAATACCAAAACCGTTTTTTATCTTTTCCAAACGCTTCAATGCTTCTTCATCTTCCAAATACCGGGGTGACAAAGGTGGCTTGTGCAACACTTTTCTATAAAGCAGTTCCTGTATGATAGGAATATGATTTGCCGCCATCTTTCCAACAAAAAGTAGATCAAGTTTTCCGCCCTCTTTGATATAGTCAAATATCTGCAAAAATCCTCTCAGATAAACAGCATCTTTTGTCAAACCTCCGCCGCGATATACTCTGGTTGTAACACTAAAAGCACTCTTTGACAAAAATCCATGTTCTCTAAGCAGATTAAACGTATCGACAAATGTAGCTCCGTGGATCATCGCATGGACTGCGATCACTCTTCCTGCCAATGTCTTGATCCTGTTTATATTTAATCCTCCGCACAGATACTCTGAGAGTACAGCTATACCCTCTTGCATCTCATCATAACCGCGAAGTCCGGTATGGAGCTGTTTAAAAGGTTGTGAAAAACCGTTAAAATAAGTTAAAACATGGGTTCCGATCTCATGATGGATCAGAGCCTCCACACGATCTTTTGGAAAATTCGACCATCGATATATCAAAAAATTTCCACTGCTTACCATCGCACCCGATGCGATATCATCACGGATTTCAACTTTTGCATCGATACTTGGATAAATCTTTTTATAATATTCTATCTCCTGTTTTGCTGCCCTTGCAAAAGCAACTGCATCTACCATCTCTTTGACACGCTCTTTTGGCTGGAGTTTTGAAATGGCTGCTAAAATCTCTTTTGAAGTCTCTAATAATTCCCGGTCTACATCTCCATATACTTGTATACTTCCGTGAAGAAAATTTGAAGTTCCCCTGTCATTTAACATGGTTAGTTTTCTGTCTATCTCATCCCTCTTTTGCACAAAAATCTCAGAAAGTACAGGATCTTCGATCTTCTCTATAGGGATTTTAAAAAGCTCTCTTTTAACCAAAGCGGGATCAAACGGTCTGGGACGATAATAAAAAGTAGGTGTCTCTTTAAAATCACTTGCTTGAAACTCTTTCCATGCCTCTTTGCTGTTTACCGGGCTAACTTGGAGCAAAAAATCAAAACTATCTTCTATCTTTGCCATCGCATCATCGATTTTGAAAACTGCCTTGGTGACACCTTTTCGTCCAAGTTCCCGATAATCAGAAGTTAAAGCAGAAGTATGTTTTTTGACAAATGTGAAAAAAGTTTTTTTAAGTGCTTTGGAAACTCCTTTTTGAAGCTGGGAGAGCTCATATGGATATAACTCTTCTCCTGTTTGATCCTGATAAATCGGTTGGATTGCCAATCCCAGCATATAGCAAGTTGTACCGTTTAAACTCCTAGTATCGATAATGGGCTTCATCTCTTTAGGAGTAATAGCAGCAGTATGTTTTATACAAACAGTTGCCATCAGATTATCAATCTTTACTCGTGAGAGTCTACTTTTCATTGTCTCAATTACCGGTGTTAACAATCCCCGTTTTTTAGAAACGATAGTAAACAGATCATCTGTATTTGGTTTTGACCAAAGTTCAATCAGCAAAAAAGCACCACACTCTTCACTGGCAGTTTTGGCAATTTCTGCAACCAATTTATCCAGTCCGTTATCAGTTAAAGATTCATCGGCAATGATATAAGAGGCTTCCGATAAAACCAACTTATATGTTCCAATATCACCTCTGTTTTTTGGTAACCTATATAGACACAAAAATGGCAATTGGCGATCAATATGCACTCTTCCCCATCCCGGTAAATCCATCCTGATAGGTTTATTTTTCCTTATTTTTTCGCAAACATTTTCTATAAATTCATCTGTAATCATCATCACTTCTCTTTCA
>JAOZKZ010000198.1 GCA_029935075.1 Campylobacterales bacterium | reverse complement strand
TAACCAAGCTTCGTGGCATAATCCCACATCTCAAACCGACATGCGATACTGTCTCTTTTGTCCGTACCTACGATTTCACTAAACTCATAAGTAGCCTTATCAAATCTACTTTTAAATTGCTCACTAAAATTATAAGCTGCAAAAAATAGAATAACACTAATCATACTTACAGCAACCGTACTTTTAATAAAAGAGAGCCTAAATTTTCCAACCGCTAGTATAAATAGAACCAATAAAAGAGCAAGTTGCCCTACTCTGCCTTTGTTAATAAACAGGACAACAATAGTCAATAGTGCAAAACTTAGGTAAAAAAGATTCCAACCTTTCATCAAGTTTCTAAAATCTATTTCACTCACAAGATAACCAAAGGTAAAAGCCAATATCAACGAATAGTGCATATGATGCATAAATGGTGAAGGCAATGAGCCTACCAAGTGTATATTATCTCCCAAGTATAGGTACAAAGAGTAAATCTCAGAGATAAACATCGCAGCTAAAAATGCACTCAGAGCATACTTTGCAAATCTTCTATCAAAAAATGAGATAAGAAGCGGTGCAAAAAGATAAACTTTCTGTTTTGAGAGTGTTTTCAATCCCTCTTCAAAGCTCTCTGTCCAAAATAGTCCAACGAGATGAACCATAAAAAGTGCCAAAAAAGTTAACGAGAGTTTATCACTTATCATAATTTTGAACTTCTCTTTAAAATCCCCACCGATAATCCAAAATATCAATATAAAAAAGGTAATCGCATACGACACAGAGTGATTGATAGTGATTGCAAACAGTAGTGCTACAATAAAATAGTTATGAATATTATGAAGTTTTACCATCTCCACAAGCCATATTTTTGAATCATTTTATACTTTCTTAGGAGTGATATCTTTCTCTTTTTTGGAATACTAAATTTTTCAATATATTCCAAAACAGCATCTACCATTCTTTGTGCTGATTTTCCATCGCTAAATGGGTGATAAAGTTCGATAATTTTACCTCTTTTGGCTTTAAAATCATCCACATCATTAAAAATATTATCAATTTTTTGCCCTAAATCATCGGGATTTTTGATATCTTCCCATAAAATATTCTCTGAATTACTTTCAAGGGTAATAACAGGCTTATCCAAAAGTAAAAATTCATAAACAACAGAAGAAGTATCACTAACTAAAACATCTGAAAATTTAAGAGCTTCCGTGATATCACCATCATTTAAAATCAGAAGTTTTTGACTCTTTTGTGATTCATAACGCTTTTGAATTTCCTTATCCATTTTGTCATGAAATTTTATCACAACAAGGTAATCTTCTTTTTTTGAAAGTTTTATAATTACTTCATATAGTTTCTCAGCAGAGGTAAGAGATGGTGAAAATGTAGGAGCATAAAGAATAATTTTTTTTGCCCCACTTTGTTTTAATAATTTCTCTTTTTTATCTTCAATCTTTTTATCATGGCTATAAAGTGCATCAAGTTTACACCAACCTGTTTCCATCACGGTGAAATTATTATGTTTCTGTGCCAAAGATTGAAATCTATCTGTAAAATAAGGACCTTGTGTAAGATATAAATCAAAAAAATCTCTTATCCTAAAATGCCCTTTTTTCTCTCCTGCAAGTCCATGAAAGATTTGAACTTTCACACCTCTTAAGTACCATGGTAAATCATTTCCAGGAACAAAAATCATATCACTTTGAAAAGCTTCTACCTCTTTCATATCAGATGTTTTAGAAGCATTAGTATAAGGAAAAAGAGAAGTTAACTCAGAAGGTACATACCAAAGATATTCAAATCCTCTCTTTGATAATTCATCTTGCAAGGGTTTTAAAATTGAAAAGGCATAAGGTAAATTACAAAATAAAACAGCCCTCATGTACACCCTTTGTTAAACTGTTTTAATTGTATCTAAAAAGTGATATAATGACTCAAAAAACGAGAAACATTGAACCAAGATATAAAACTTTTTTTAAAAAGATTTTTACCATATTTTAAAGATTATAAACTCCAGTTTGCCATATCTATCATGGGTATGATAGCAGCCGCTGGAGGTACAGCACTTTCAGCCTATATCATAAAACCTGTTCTTGATAAAATCTTCATAGAAAAGAATGAAGAACTTCTCTATATCTTGCCCTTTGCTCTAGTTTTTATCTACACTTTTAAAAGTATTGGAAAGTATCTTCAAGTCTATTATGCCTCTTATATTGGCTTGGATATTGTCAAACGGATGAGAGATAAAATGCTAGAAAAAATCTTATCTTTTGAGATGGACTTTTTTCACAAATACCCAAGCGGAGAGCTTATCAGTAGAAGTATAAATGATGTCGAAAGACTCAAACTTGTAGTTTCAAACATCATTCCAGTCATGCTTCGAGAGTCACTAACTATAGTTTTCTTACTAGCTTATGTCTTTTATCTAAATCCCAAAATGGCTTTTTTATCTATCATATTTTTACCAATTGTTATGAAGCCACTCTCCATTTTGGCTAAAAAGATGAAAAAATTATCCCTAAGTCTGCAAGAGAGAATTTCAAGTTTAACTGCAAGACTTAGCGAAATATTTAACAATATTGAGATGATAAAAGCAAACGCAGTAGAAGCCCATGAAGAGACACTTTTTAAAACAGAAAATGAACATATAAATAAAATAAGTCGAAAAGCAGTCCGTACTAGTGAACTCGTAAGCCCTATGATGGAAACGATAGGTGGGGTTGCGGCAGGTTTGATTGTATTTTTTGGTGGCAAGGAAGTAATTGAAGGTAACATGAGTGTAGGAAGTTTTTTCTCATTTTTAACAGCACTTTTTATGCTCTATACTCCTATCAAAAAAGTTTCAAAACTTTACAACCAACTCCAAGATGCAGTTGCTGCAAGTGAGAGAATCTTCTTTATACTTGACCGAACTTCTCAGATAAAAGATGGCTCAAAAACATTACATGAAGATATCACAGATATAAAATTTCAACATGTATCTTTAAATTATGAAGAAAAAGTTGCACTAAACGATATCAATTTTTCAGTAAAAAAAGGAGAGAAAGTCGCCCTTGTGGGAAACAGTGGTGGAGGGAAAAGCTCCATTGTAAATCTTCTACTTCGTTTTTACGATACCAGTGAGGGGAAAATTTTATTTAACGATACAAATATTCAAGAGTGCACACTAAAAAGTTTAAGACAAAGCATATCCATCGTAACGCAAAGAGTCTATATTATGAAAGATACTATTGCTAAAAATGTTGCGTATGGATTAGATGTTGATGAAGAGAAAGTTATCCAGTGTCTCAAACAAGCAAATGCATGGGATTTTATTCAAGAACTAGAACAAGGCATTGAAACTGATATCAACGAATTTGGAACCAACTTATCAGGAGGGCAGAGACAAAGAATTGCTATTGCAAGAGCGATATATAGAGAACCTCAAATTTTAATTTTTGATGAAGCAACAAGTGCTCTTGATACCAAAAGTGAGAAAAAAATTACTGAAGCATTAGAAAATATCTCCAAAGATAAAATTACCTTTATTATAGCTCATCGCCTCAATACGATAGAAAATGCAGATAAGATTATCGTACTCAAAGAGGGAAAAATCGAATGTATAGGTACAAATAGCGAACTGTTAGAAAGTTGTGAAGAGTTTAAACATCTACATGGGCTACAAAAGTAATTGAGCCCTTTCAATTATCTTTGTTGTACTCTTACCATCCACAAACTGTACTAACCTAGTCTCTTTTGCGATATCACTCCCTACAACTTCTTTTCCCTCATAGTCTCCACCTTTGACTAAGATATCAGGCTTAATAGCTTTTATCAACTCATAAGGTGTATCATCTCCAAACTCAATGACAAAATCAACAGATTCTAATGCCGCTAAAACTGTTGCTCTATCTTCACTATTGTTTATCGGTCGGCTCTCACCTTTTAATCTTTTTACGGAAGCATCACTATTTAACCCAAGTACCAAAACATCACCGTAACTTTTAGCCTCTTCAAGATACTTCACATGACCAGCGTGCAAGATATCAAAAC
>JAOZKZ010000197.1 GCA_029935075.1 Campylobacterales bacterium | reverse complement strand
TAGTACATGGTAAGTTTTACCTGTTTTTTTAGTTTTTTGATACTGTTTATCGATAATTGCATCTGTTTTGTAAAATTTTGAAGCGGTAATTTCTTTGAAAAGTTCATGTTTTTGATAGATATTAAATGAGAAGATGAGAGCCATCAAAAGTGTAAAGATGGCTATCTCTTTTTTAGATTCAAATAGATTTAATTCAAGCGGATTTTCTTTCACAAAACTCTAAAGTGTAGGCATTTCAAAGTTAGAGTTTTTTGCATTATCATCCGCATTTTCATAAACAATTTCAACAGGGATACTCCCTTTATCCACAAATCGTGTAAATCTCTTTTGAAAAACAATATTTGCCACACCAATTGGTCCACTTCTATTTTTTCCGATGATAAGTTCTGTATCCTCTTCTGGTTTATCAATATAATTACTTCGATACTCTTGACCTTCAGCCTTAGCTTTTTTCTCTTTCTCTTGCTCTTCACGCATTCTATAAACATCATCACGATAGACAAAAAGAATGATATCCGCATCTTGCTCGATACTTCCAGATTCACGGATATCACTAAGCATCGGTCGTTTATCATGACGACTCTCAACCCCACGATTTAGCTGCGAAAGTGCAATGATTGGCATCTCTAATTCACGAGCTAAAAGTTTCAAACCACGACTAATTTCACTCACTTCCAAGTGCCTATCTTTTCCACTAGTTCCACTCATAAGTTGCAAATAATCCACAATCATTATAGAAATTTCAGGATGTTGCATCTTGAGTTTTCTAAGTTTACTTCTCATTTGGTTGATGTTTACCATTCCATCATCATCTACAAAAAGTTTTTGCTGACCAATCTCTTCTGTCGCACGGGTAAGATTTGACCACTCTTCATCACTCATATCCCCTACTTTTAAACTCTGCAAAGGTATCGAAGTCTTAGCACTCAACATTCTTAACATCAACTCTTCAGCTGGCATCTCTAATGAGAAAATCGCTACACCACGCCCATCATCTAGAGCTTTTTGAGCTATGTTTAGCGTAAGGGCTGTATTATGCGTCACGGTCATATCTTCCAATAAAAAGAGACTATTTCCATCTATCTCGAATCCAAAATAATCATCAACTTTATCAAATTTAACTTTTATCCCAGTTTGATTCCAACTTCTTTTTACCCGCCATGGGAGTGCTTTTTTTCTTTGGATATTAACAGGTATTCTATCCACATCGCCGAAAAATCTGACACGGTAGGCAACACCCTCATATCCTATTTTCTTAATAGAAGTTTTTTTCTTTTTTAGAGAAGTTCTAAACCCAAGAGAATCACATAAAAATTTAATTTGCTCTGCCAACTTTTTATCTATTTGTGTAATTTCATAACCATTACAATTTTTATCATAATGCCCATCGCTATCGATTAATCCTGCTAGTAACTCTAGCCTTTTTTGAGTAGAATTTATCAAAAAGTTTTGTGGAATATGTTTATTATTTATCAAGTCCATTTCTCGAAGAATACCTTGAAGGTTAAAAACTTTACGATGATTGATTTTCTTACCATTTGAAATTGCATACATAGGACATTTACCGTCATCTTTTGATTTTACCAACTGCAAGTCTAATCTTTTTGCATAATCTTTTAGATAAGTCACGACCTCTTTATCTGTATTTGCTATCCTGATATCAGAACTTCTACCATCCCCCAGCCAAAGTCCAAGAAAATAGGGCTCTACTGAGAGCTCTTTTTCCATAAATTTAACAGGTACTTTATAACCTTTATAGTTTGTTTTAAATCTATCTGATTTTTCTAGGTACTCTTTGATGGATATATTTAAAACATCCCCATGTTTGTGTTTACCCTCATTTCTACTTCGCTTAAGTGATAAAATATGTGATTGATTAACACGATAATCAATCCCTTTATTTTGACGAACCCAATACATCTTTTCACGCCCAAATGCAAGTGAAAGTACTTTTCTTGGAGTAGAATCATCTCCCATCAATAGCTCCCCAGAAGCAATATCTTCAACAGCTTTTAGGGTTCCATCATACATTAAAACTTTTGTACCTTTTGCCAAACACTTACCCATTGCTGGTCGAGCCGCAATAATGATAAGCTGACCCTCTGTAAATCCCGCTGTCAATTCATTTAACTCTCTATATCCAGTATCAACCCCAACAACACCATTGTTTCCTCTTTTTTTCATCTCATGGATATGGGCTATGGTAGAAGTTACCATCTCAGGAGCATCACGAAACTCTTTTGTCGTCGAATCCATAGAAATATCATAAAGTTTTTTCTGAATGATATCAAGTACATCATCACTAGGAAGATCTTGCTCAATTGCTACATCTTTGATATCACTTGTGAGTTTGATAAGATCTCGTTTAATCGCTTTTTCTTTTATCTCATCGATATAAGCAGCAGAGTTTGAAAGTGGATTTGAGGAGATAATCTCGATAAAAACATCTTCATTATATTTATTATTTTGAAGCAACTTTTTTTTCAAAAACTCTTCATCAATAGGTTTATTTTCTCGCTCTAAAACTTCCATTGCCTCAAAGATACTACGATGGTCTGGAAGATAAAAATCTCTAGGTTTGATTTTTGAAGCCACATCTTCATAAAGACTTGGATCAAAAAGAATAGAGCTTAAAACTGCTCTCTCTATATTTAAATTATGTAATTGATTTTCACCCATTTTCCTCTGCCTCTTTTGCTGCTTTTTCAACCTCTTCTAAAAATCTATCCACTAAATCTTTCTCTTCAAGCCTTGCCACAACTTCACCTTTTCTCATAATAAGTCCACTACCTTTGCCATAAGCAATTGCAACATCTGCACTTTTAGCCTCACCGATAGCGTTTACCACACAACCCATGACTGAAACGTCAAGCGGTGTTTTTATATGTTTTGTTCTCTCTTCTACCTCAGCAACTGCCTTTACCAAATCAGCTTCTAACCGCCCACATGTAGGACATGAGATGATATTTAAACCCTCTTTTACTAAGCCAGAATCTTTTAAGATAGCTTTACCAACTTCAATCTCTTTTTCAAGCTCACCTGTGATAGAAATTCGCATCGTATCACCAATACCATCAAGCAAAAGTGAACCTAGGCCAATAGAAGATTTTATCGTAGAGTGAAACAGTGTTCCTGCTTCTGTAACCCCTAAATGAAAAGGATACTCAGTTAATGGACGAAGCGTTCTGTAAGCTTCTACAGTTCGTTGAACATCGCTGGCTTTTAAAGAGACTTTCAAATCTGTAAAACCTAAATCTTCAAGATATTTGATATTATAAAGTGCTGACTCGACCATGCCTTTGGCAGTCTGTCCATACTTATCTTCAAACTGAGCTTCTAAACTTCCACTATTTACACCGATACGAATAGGTAAATTTCGCTCTTTGCAAGCCTTCACAACCTCAGCCACTCTTTTTTTATCACCGATGTTTCCCGGATTGATACGGATACAATCCACACTCTCACTCGCGATCAAAGCCAATTTATAATTAAAATGGATATCCGCGATTAGTGGCATAGAAATCTGTGCTTTTATCTCTTTCAAAGCGTAAGCAGCCGCCATGTCAGGAACAGCAACACGAACGATATCACAGCCTGCAAAATGGAGCCTTTTTATCTGCTCTACGGTTGCTTCCACATCCTCAGTTTTAGAAAATGTCATTGATTGTACGGAAATAGGTGCGTCACCACCAACAGCTACATTGCCTACGAAAATTTTTTTAGTTGGGTATCTTTCAAACATAGAGGGATTATACTAAAAGATTATTAGATTTATCGGAAGTGAAGACTTTAGTCCCACCAACTAGGTGTGGATAAAGCAACACTTCCGAGTGTTTATGAAAATGAGACGGGGTCTATATCTATCTCTACATTTGCTATTTTACATCTTTGAGCCAACTCCAAAAGTGCCTTAGCAGAAGTTGAACGAAGTAAAACTTGAAACCTATACTTATTTGAAATCTTATTTATCGGTGCTTCACCAAAACCTATGACTTCAACATCTTTTACATTTTCAAGAGT
>JAOZKZ010000048.1 GCA_029935075.1 Campylobacterales bacterium | reverse complement strand
GCTTTAAATATCTTAGAACCTGAAACTTTTAAAGATGTGTTTAAACTCATAGATGAAGATTTTGACAGAGTGGATTACTTTATCTCAAATGCCATGATTTATGGTCGTCCTGTTGTTGGTGGTTATGGAAAATATATGAGGTTGAAACCTAGAGGAATGAACAATATCTATAATGCTACGGTAAATGCTTTTCTAGTTGGCTCTCAAGAAGCGGCAAAAAGAATGGAAAAAGTTGGTGGTGGAGCTATGATTTCTATGAGTTCTACTGGAAATATTGTCTATATAGATAACTATACAGGGCATGGAACAAATAAAGCAGCAGTAGAAGCAACTGTAAGATATGCAGCAACTGAACTTGGTGAAAAAAACATTAGAGTAAATGCAGTAAGCGGTGGACCAATTGATACCGATGCATTAAAAGCATTTACAAACTATGAAGAGGTAAAGCAAAAAACTGCTGATTTATCTCCATTGGGTAGAATGGGACAACCTGAAGATATTGCTGGAGCTTGCCTATTTTTATGTTCAGATGATGCTTCATGGATTACAGGACAAACGCTAATCGTCGATGGAGGCACATCATTTCAAGCAAGTTGCTAAATCTTCCTAACCTACTAGCCCTTTTTAGGATGGCATTAGCACCTCTCATGTTTTGGCTTTTAGTAGATAGGGACAACCCACTACTTGCCGATATACATGTCAGTTGGTTAGATTTTTTTGCAGCACTTGTTTTTGTAATTGCGAGTGTGACTGATTTTTTTGATGGATTCATCGCAAGAAGTTGGAACCAGATAACAAAACTTGGGGGAATTTTAGACCCCCTTGCAGACAAGATGCTGATGTTAGCGGCATTTTTAGGACTGGTGTTTTTAGATAGAGCAAGTCCATGGGCGATTTTAATTATCCTAACTCGTGAGTTTTTTATCACAGGTCTTAGAGTTCAAGCAGCATCTGAGGGGAAAAGCGTAAGCTCAACACTCTCTGGAAAAATTAAAACTGTGGCACAAATGATTGCAGTTGGTTTTTTGATGATGGATTGGCCTTATGCGACTGAACTATTGTGGATTGCTGTAGCATTTACGATTTATTCAGGTTTAGAATATATAAAAGGATACTTTAAATAATGGGAATTTTAACATCTTTGCTGGTTTTATCAGCACTAATTATCTTCCATGAGTGGGGGCATTTTCTCGCTGCTCGTTACTTTGGTGTGCAAGTTAAAGAGTTTGGACTGGGTATGCCAATCGGTGTGACAAAACCTTGGTTTGCTAAAAAATGGGGAGATACAACTTACTCTTTTTATCCCGTTCTTTTAGGTGGATTTGTCCGCATGAAAGGTCAAGATGATTTTGATTTGAGTAAAAAAAGTGATGACCATGATAGCTACATGGCTAAGAAACCATGGCAAAAAATCATCATTTTACTTGCTGGTCCTTTTGCAAATATACTTCTAGCTTTTTTACTTTATATTGCTATCGCTTACATCGGTGCTGAAAAACTAGCTCCAATCATCGGTGGGACTAGTGAAAACTCGCCTGCTCAAATGGCAGGGATTCAACCCAAAGATAAGCTTTTAATGATTAATGGTCAGAAGATTACCACATGGAATGATTTGAGTGATATTATTAAAAATTCGCAAGGTGCTTTAGCCATTCAACTCCAAAGAGAGCAGAAAATTGTAAATTTAACAATTACTCCAAAAATTAGTGAAGCAAAATCAATGTTTGGTGAAAGCATCCAGAAAAAACTCATTGGAATTGCACCAAGTGGAGATTTTGTAACGCTGCAATTTAACTCAGTTGGCGAAGTTTTAACACATGCTTACCACGAGACGATTTGGGCTACGACAATTATCGTAACAAGCTTACAGAAGCTCATACAAGGTGTTGTTCCTGCTGACCAAATGGGTGGTGTTATTTCGATTGTTGATATCACTTCAAAAGCAAGTGCAATGGGAATTGCAACGCTCTTTGCATTTGCAGCACTCATATCTGTAAACCTTGGAGTTTTAAATTTATTGCCCATTCCTGCACTTGATGGTGGACACATCATGTTTAATCTTTATGAGATGATAACCAAAAGAGCACCTAGTGAAAAAGTATTTTATAATATGACGGTTGCAGGCTGGGTTTTGCTCCTCTCACTTATGGCATTTACAACATATAACGATATCGCTAGATTAATTTCAGGAGGTTAATTTTGAATATTTATGAAAAAAACTTTGATAAAGTACTTAGTCAAATAGAAGCTATTCGACTTGAAACAAATGAGCATCAAATCATCAGGATCATTGCCGCTTCCAAATATGTTGGAAGCAAAGAAATTGAAGAGTTTTACAAAGTAGGACAACGGGCTTTTGGAGAAAATAGAGTTCAAGACTTTAAAACAAAAGCAGATGAATTAGATGACTATCCAATAGAGTGGCACTACATCGGACGCATTCAAAGCAATAAGATAAATGCACTCCTAGACCTATCCCCTACCCTAATCCACTCATGTGAGAGTTTTGAGATGGCGAGAGAGATTGACAAAAGAGCTGAAGTAAAAGGAAAAAAGCAAAATATCCTACTTCAAATCAATAGTGCAAAAGAAGAGAGTAAAGCAGGAATAAATCCTGAAGATGCAATAAAAGAGTATCTAAAGATAAAAAGTGAACTTAAAAATGTAACATTAAAAGGCGTTATGAGCATTGGTGCACACAGCGAAGATGAGGAAGAAATCAAAAAAAGTTTCGAGATAACTTATACGATTTTTGATAAGCTTCAAAGTGAAGGTGCAAAGTATTGTTCTATGGGAATGAGTGGAGATTTTGAGCTTGCTATCAAGTGTGGTTCTAACATGTTAAGACTAGGTTCGATACTTTTTAACAAAGATTAAGATGTTTTTAGATAACATCAGCGACAAATTTTTTATAAAGACAAGGAAATAAAATGGCAAGAAGATGCTCAATTAGCGGAAAAGGTCCAATGGCAGGAAACAATGTTTCTCACGCACACAACAAAACAAAAAGAAGATTTTTACCAAATCTTAGAACAATGAGAATTACACTAGAAGATGGTACAACTAAAAAAATCAAAGTTTGTGCAAAAGAACTTAGAACAATGAGAAAAAACTCGTAAACACCCTAAAATAGCCAGAGAGGATCAGATGAAACTTCTTGATAGTATCAAAAAGACCCTCAACTGGCGAAAATCTACAAAACCCCATATAAACTTAAATACTGAGCTTTATACCCAGTTAGCCCCTTTTAGACTTCCTCTCATACTTACTGTTATGATGATGCTTGTCGGTACGATGGGTTATATTGTCATCGATGATTTTCCACTTATGGATGCAATCTTTCAAACCGGTATCACATTTACCACTGTTGGATTTGGAGAGATACAAAAACTCTCAGATGCAGGAAGAATGTTTACCATTACGCTTATCATCTTGGGATTTGGAGTTTTTTCCTTCTCAGTAGGTATTTTGGTAGAAGTTTTAAATAAGGGTGACCTTATAAGTATTATGAAGGAGAGAAGCATGTTATACAATATAGCAAGACTCAAAGACCACTATGTGATATGTAACCACAATGATTATACGATACAACTAACCAAACAGTTTCGTGAAAATCATATCCCATTTGTCGTCATAGACCCAAGTCCAGACTTAGAAGAAGAGGCAAAAAAACATAATTATCCCTACTTCATACAAGAAGAGACACATACAGAACTAGCGATGATAAAGTCACACCTATCTTCTGCAAAAGGCGTTATCACACTTTCTACAAATATCGCTGACAATATTGCGGTTATCGCCTCAGTAAGACTCTATGAGAAAGAGATAAAACGCCGTCGTCCCTATTTTATCATGACCAATGCAGGAAGCCTAAGTGATATTGAAAAACTTAAAAAACTTGGAGCAGATAGCGTGGTAAGTCCTACAAAACTCATGGCACAACGACTCAGTGCAGTCAGTCAAAGACCAGAAATGGAGAATATTTTAGAAGACTTTTTATATAAAAAAGATACCCCTTTGGATATTGAAGAGATAACGATACCAAGCTACTCATGGATGATATTTAAAAAACTTAAAGAGATAAATCTTCCAGATTTTGTCAAAGTAAATGTTGTAGGTTTGAGAGATGAAAAAGATAAGTTTATCCCAATGCCAGATCCTGAACAACTTGTATTTCAAGGAAGTAAAATCATGCTCATTGGCAGCGGAGATAGTATCCGTCAGGCAAAAAAAATAGCCAGAAAAAAAGTGAAACCACGGGAGATGCAGTATGTTTAAAATTTTTCCACTAAAAGATGGATTATCCAATGTTGATGGTTTTTATTGTGATGGTGTAAATGTTGGAATGAAAGAGTCAGACGATGGAGATGTTGCGTTTATCAGAAGTGAAGTACTATGTGATGTAAGTTCTGTATTTACCACAAATCGTTTTGCAGCTGCTCCAATTAAACACTATCAAAAATATCCAAAAGATTTTCAAAGTGACTTTATCCTCATAAACGCTAAAAATGCAAATGCTATGACGGGAAATGCTGGGATAGAAGATATTGAAGATATTTTAGAAACCCTTCAAAAGAAGATAAAAGTTACAAATCCTATCATGAGCTCAACTGGGGTAATTGGATACCGTCTTAAAAATGAGCTTATAAAAAGTGCATTTGATAAGTTTGATTTTGACGCTAAAAATTCCCATAAAACTGCACGCTCTATCATGACCACAGATAGTTTTAAAAAAGAGCTCTGTTTTAAAGTTTCTCTTGAAGATGGAAAAAGTTTTAACATAGCAGCAATTTGCAAAGGTGCTGGTATGATAAACCCTGCCATGGCGACCATGTTATGTTTTGTAATTACCGATGCAGATATCCCAAAATCAGACATGGATGCACTTTTAAATGAAGCCACGAACCAATCTTTTAACACGATAAGTGTTGATGGAGATACATCAACAAATGATACCCTCATGCTGATGGCAAACAAAAAAAGTGATGTCTATGATAAAGAGGCTTTTAAAATTGCTCTAAATCGCCTCACAAAAGAGTTGGCACTATTAATTCTCAAAGATGGAGAAGGTTCAAATAAAGTAGTTGCATTTGAAGTGACTGGAGCAAAAAGTGATGAAGAAGCTCGAATTGCAAGTATGGCTTTGAGTAACTCACTTCTTGTAAAAACTGCACTTTTTGGAGAAGACCCAAACTGGGGACGCATCGCTTCCACTATTGGTGCTAGTGGCGTGGAGTGTTCGGAAAGTGCACTAGTGATCAAATATGATGACCTTTTAATTTATTCATCCAAGAAACCCTCATTAGACGAAGAGACAGAACAAAAAGCATTTAAGATTATGAAACAAGAGCAATTTAAAATTTCTTGTGATATTGGTCTAGGAAATGGTAAATATACAAGTTATGGTTGTGATTTAAGCTACGAATATGTAAAAATTAATGCAGATTATAGAACATAAATGATAGACTATATATGAAAACTGAAACAATAAGGATTAAACATGTTACACGAATATAGAGACGAAATTACAGCACTAAAAACAGAAAATGCTCACTTTGCAAAAATCTTTGAAAAACACAATGAGTTGGATGACAAGATAAATGATGTTGATGCAGGAAGAGAACACATGGAGCAACTAGAGCTTGAAACACTTAAAAAAGAGAAGTTAAAACTCAAAGATGAAGCATTCGCTATGATTATGGATTTTAAAAAGAAATAATCAACATTGTGGTGGGGTTCTCCCACCATAAACATCACCCTTTTGCTCTCTCATAAGCTTTCGTTACAGCCTTTATAAAACTGTCCCTTACCTTTCCCTCTTCAAGTGCTGAATACCCAGCCGCTGTTGTCCCTCCAGGGCTCATGACCGCATCTTTTAAAAGTGCAGGATGATTTTCATTCAAAAGTGGAGAAAATCCCTCAAATAGCCCTCTAACTAAAACATTAGCATCTTCTCGTTTAAGTCCCTCTTTGACAGCTCCATCACTCAAAGCTTCAGCAACTAGAGCTAAAAATGCAGGACCACTTCCAGCCACGCCCGTCGCAATATCTATCTCTTTTTCACTGCCAAGCCATAAAGCTTGTCCAAAACTCTCACAGATATCAATTGCCTCTTTTTTGAAAGCTTCATCACCACAAAGTGTGCTCATTGATTTTCCATGACGTGCCGCCAGATTTGGCATGATGCGTACATAATATTCAGCTTTTATCAAATCTTTTAGTGTTTGTAAACTACTACCTGCCAAAACAGATAAAAGTGAATTAGCAATTCCAACAAATTTTTTTGAAACTTCTTCTAGAGCATAAGGCTTCACACAAAGTATGATGTTTTTACCTTCAACATTAAAATTATCATCAAATTTTGAAACGGTAATATTGTATTTTTCACTAAGTACTTCTAACCGTTTTGTATCTCTTGCAACAACTTCTACTTCGTATTTTTCACATGTTCCAGCGATGATGGCTTCTGCCATGTTGCCTGCTCCAATAAAGGTCAATTTCATAGATATTCCGAAATTGACTCTGCTAAACCAAACTCTTTATATTTTGTCTCATCTAGGGCAATTTGTGCTAATAAATTTTCTTTTTTATTCATAATTATGGGTGCTGCAAAATTAATTTTTGACTTTTCTATCTCTGAAGAGATAATCACAATATTGTAAACTGCTGCATCTTCAACAGATTTAAGCTTTAATAACTCTTTATAAAAAGGTGGGATATCAAAACTATATTCTCTTAATTTTGATGGATCAATTAGTGTAAAAGCAACATCTCCACTCTCTATCTTTGAAAAAAAATCATCTATCTCTTCAAACTGGGCTTCATCAATATTTTCAAAACCAAATATCGGTGCAACTATTTTAACTTTCATTACTACTTCCTTTAGCTCTAGACTTCTTTTACGGGTATTACAAGAAGTCTATTGTACCTAATATCGACTATTTTAACAATAACTTCGGTAAAATGAAATAAAAAATGGAGTAAATTTAATGCACTTAAAAATTTTAACAAGCCTACTACTTGCACTACTATTTTCTACAGGTTGTGCAGATAAAGCTCAAACTGTAAATCAAAGTTTTAACAAGCCAGCAACCCATTGGTATGCACAAATTCTAAAATATGTCAGAAGTGGAGAACTTGATAAAGCAGATGACGCATACACATCTCTCTCTAGTGAACATGTCGCATCAGCACTATTGGAATCGGCTTTGATGACACTAGCCAGAGCACATAGTGATAGTGAAGAGCATATCATGGCACGATATTATATAGATACTTATATCAAAAGATATGCAAAAAGTACAAATATTGAGTATCTAAAGTTTCTAAAACTAAAATCAAACTTTGAAGCTTTAAAAAAGGCAAAACGAGATCAAAAACTCATACTTGATACGATTGTAGGATCAAATGAGTATATAAAGAAATTTCCTAATTCATCATACAATCCACTTGTGCATACAATGCTCACAAAACTTTACCTTGCAGAACTTACATTAAATCGTGACATTGCGGCACTTTATAAAAAAACAGGTAAGAAAAAAGCGGCAAAGATTTATGAAGATAAAGTCTCAGCATCATGGCTTAAAACTACAGAGATAGATCTATCAAAGCAGAGCATGCTAGGTAAGATTTTTGAATGAGATTAGATTGAGGGAGAAAAATATATGCAACTAAGTAACTATGGGGATTTCCCAGCGCGTCTACCTGTTATCGTAGAGGATGACCTCTTTTTATATCCATTTATGATTTCGCCAATCTTTTTAACAGATCAACAAAACATAGATGCTGCAAATCTTGCCCTTGAGGATAACTCTTTGGTGCTTGTTGTACCTGTAAAGAGTGAACATGAAGGTGAGAGAGATTTTGATGCGATTCATCATTCAGGAGTTATTGGCTCAGTTATGAGAAAAGTAACGCTACCTGATGGTAGAATTAAAATACTATTTCAGGGACTTGCAAAAGGTGAAATTCTTGAGCAAGTTAGTGTAGAACCCTTAATTGCTGTTGTAGGCACAGTTGAAATGCAAACACATAATGAACTCAAAGTCAATGCAACATTAGAAATTTTAAGAGAAAAAGTACGAACACTTTCAACCACAAGTACCCTTTTCCCGCCAGATCTTTTGAAAACCATCGAAGAGAATCATGAACCAAACCGTATCGTAGATTTGATAGCAAGTACTGTTAAACTTAAAAAAGAACAAGCCTATAAACTATTTACAGAAAAAAATCTTGAAGAGCGTCTTTTTACGCTTATTGAGTATATTACTGAGGAAGTAAATGCGGCAAAACTCCAACGAGAAATCAAATCAAAAGTACACTCTAGAATTGAAAAGGTCAATAAAGAGTATTTTCTAAAAGAACAGTTGAAACAGATACAACAAGAGCTGGGCGATGATACACAAAGAGAAGAAGAGATAGAAGAGTATCGACAAAAGCTAGAAGATAAAAAACCTTTTATGGCTGAAGATGCACACAAAGAGGTTAATAAGCAGATTGATAGATTTGCACGAATGCATCCTGATTCTGCAGATGCAAATCTCATACAAGGGTATCTTGACTGGGTTTTAGAGATACCATTTGGGAAATTTTCAAAGAAAAAACTAGATATTCATCAAGTAAAAAAACAGCTTGATTCTGACCACTACTCGCTTGAAAAACCAAAAGAAAGAATTGAAGAGTATTTTGCAGTAAAAGAGCTCAAAGAAAAAAGAGGGATAAAAGACCAAGACAGCCGTGGAGAAATCCTCTGTTTTGCAGGGCCTCCTGGTGTTGGTAAAACCTCTTTGGCAAACTCTATCTCAAAAGCATTAAAGCGAAAACTAATTCGTGTAGCACTTGGCGGACTTGAAGATGTAAATGAGCTAAGAGGACACAGAAGAACCTATATCGGTGCAATGCCCGGACGAATCGTGCAAGGCTTGATAGAGGCAAAAGAGATGGATCCAGTCATTGTGCTTGATGAGATAGATAAAGTCTCTAGAAGCCAACGAGGAGATCCTACCGCCGTACTTTTAGAGATACTCGATCCTGAGCAAAACCAAGAATTTAGAGACTATTATCTCAACTTCAATTTGGACTTGAGCAAAGTTATCTTTATCGCTACAGCAAATGAAGTGGGCTATATCCCTGCTCCATTGAGAGATAGAATGGAGTTTATATTTGTAAGTTCTTATACTCCTGATGAGAAATATCAAATCGCTAAAAAGTACCTCATACCTCAAGAGTTGAAAAAACATGGATTAAAAAATGCAGAGTTCAATATCAACAAAGGTGCATTAGAGCTTCTCATATCAAACTACACGCGAGAAGCAGGAGTTAGAAATCTACGTCGAAAAATTGCAGAAGTTTTAAGAAAAGTTGCCAAAATGATTCTGGAAGATAGCTCGATACTAAAAATATCCGTTACTACAAAAAATATTAGTGACTTTTTAGACAAAGAGGTTTTTTCAATTGACGAAAAAGATAAAGAAAACTCTGTCGGTATCGTAAATGGACTCGCGTGGACAAGTGTTGGTGGCGATGTTCTAAAGATAGAAGTTATTAAGATAGAGGGTAAAGGGGCACTTCAACTTACAGGAAGTTTGGGTGATGTGATGAAAGAGTCAGTAAAAATCGCTCAAAGTGTTGTAAAAGTTTTAATAGACGGGAAAAAACTTACTATCAAATCCTCTCTTATCCCTAAAAAAACAGATGAGAAAAAAGCACCAGAGGCTAGTGAGATTTATAGAAGATTTGACCTACATGTCCATGTGCCAGAGGGTGCAACTAAAAAAGATGGACCAAGTGCAGGAATTGCTATGGCAACTGCGATAGCTTCTATCTACTCAGATAAAAAAGTAAGAGCAGATGTTGCAATGACTGGAGAGTTAACGCTGACTGGGAAAGTGCTTCCTATCGGTGGTCTTAAAGAAAAGCTCATAGCAGCTTATAAAGCTAAGATAAAACTAGCAATTATCCCTCAAAAAAACTATGATAAAGATTTAGATGATATCCCTGATGTTGTTAAAGAGTCTATGGAGATAATTGGGGTTAAAAGGGTTGAAGAAGTTTTGGATATCGTTCTAGTGTAGGGTGGGAGAATCCCACCGAATAACATTTTGAATTAAAAACAACTTGTTTATTGTTAGATTTTTATAAGGTGGATTTTCATCCACCCTAAGAAGCTACGAGATTATTGCAAGTCATACCGTTTAGTTGGTGTACTAGCAGCAGGATTTGTACAATTAAGTGTCACTTCAAAATAATCATACTCAGAAGCACAAGTTTGAACACTTATTGATGCTGTATTGCCAATACCCACAAGATTTACATGATAAGTTCCATCTGTATTAAGTGGAGGTTCATCGCCAGTTCCAACATGGCTATTATCCATTAGACATGTAAAAAAAGTACCAGTAGTTTCGTTATGACTTCTTACGGACCAAGTACACTCTTGGTTAGGACAATTTTCATCGGTAACATTGTTATCAAAACTGTATGTTTGACCTGGTGTTACAGTAGTAACAACATTATCACTAGTATCTTTCATAGTAATAGCCGGATTACATGTCACAGCTTGTTCTTGTGCCTGCCCTACAAGATTTACACAAACTTCATTTGACTCAAGACCTGCATCATCTTTTACAGTAACACAAATCTTTTTTGTCTCACCATCAGCAGGACAATCAACTGTTCCACTTGTATTAGCTACACCATCAACCGTCCAACTATAAGAGTTTGTATCAAGGTTTCCATTCACATCACTATCAGTAGCAGCTAAAGTTCTTGTTGCTCCAGGAGTACAATCTACAGTACTATTATTTGTTGCCCCTAAAACTCTTGAAATAACTGGTGCTACATTTGCGGCTACCACAGGTGCTTCAACACCATTACAACACTCACCATCGTCACAACCTACACTAAATAAAACTGCCGCTGCAGCCAATGCAATTAAAGAATACTTTATCATTTTAACACTCCATATATTAAATTTTTACTATTATATAGTTTTATTAATTAATTTAACTTTTAAAAGTATTTTTATAAAATATAATTTATTCAAATAGTTTAATTTTTTAAGTACCAAAGGAAGGAAAACATCAATCCTGGAGTTTTTGCAATGTTTTCATCAAAAATAAAATCTTCTGCTTGACTAACAGGCAGATAAACAACCTCTATCTCTTCTTCATCAATGCCTCCGCCTTCATTTACTTTCATATCATCATCAATTTCAGCAAAAAATAGCGTCTGCTCTCCACCTGCAAATCCAACAGCGGTATAAAAGGAAGTAATCTTTTTAATTTTCTCTAGTGGTACATCATATCCACACTCTTCAAGAATTTCCTCTTTTGTAATCTGAATAAATGATTTATCTTTATCCACTAATCCGGCACAAAGTTCAACAGTATATCCGTCATCATTTTTGAGATAAACTGCTGGTCGAAACTGCTTCACAAGAACAAAGGCATCTTTTTGGGTATGGTAAATGAGCACAGCTACGCTATCATGTGTATCAACAACTTCCCAATCTCGTCTTTTTCCATCTTTTTCAAAAGTGAGTCTATAGGGTTTTATATATTTAGAATTTTCCAATGGCTCTTTTTTTATAATTTTTATCATTTCACAAGTAACCATGAAGCTAACCCTAAAAAGCTAAAAAATCCAACCACATCTGTAACCGTTGTTAAAAGTACTGTACTTCCAACGGCAGGATCAACATTGAACCTTTTTAATGCCAAAGGGATAACTGCTCCAAAAAACCCAGCTGCAAAAAGATTGATTACCATAGAAACTGCAATGATAACGCCCAATAACTGCTCTCCAAACCAAAGATAAGAGATAATCCCTAAAATGATGGCAAAAACAAAACCATTTGCAAGTGATAAAAGGACCTCTTTCTTTATAGTCTCTTTTGCATTTTCAAGCTCAATATCTCCAAGGGCAAGTCGGCGTACTGTAACTGTAAGGGTTTGTGTTCCAGCATTTCCTCCCATAGAAGCAACTATTGGCATCAGTATCGCTAAGGCAACAAAAGATTGGATTGTCTCATCAAACATTTGGATGACAAGTGAAGCTGCAATGGCCGTTAAAAGATTTAGAAACAGCCATGAGCCTCTTTTGCGACCTGCTTCGAAAAAATTCTCTTCCTCTTCTGCCTCATCATCAACTCCAGCCAAGTTATAAATCTGCTCTGTTGCACTCTCTTGCATAACATCATAAATATCATCAGAAGTAATCCGACCTATCAACTCTCCTTGATGATTTACAACAGGCACAACAGACAAATCATGTTCTTTAAAGAGGTTGGCTATATCTTCAAGGTTATCATCATCACGAGTATATCTTGGTTTATAATGCTCTTCATTCTCTAGCAAAACATCTTTGTAAGTTTTTTTAAAATCAAAAGTTAAAATGTCTTCTAGCGAGATACCAAACATCAACTTTCCAAAAGTTCCTGTTATAAAAACTTGGTGGACATTATTTAACTCACCTTTTTGTTTCTCCTGTTTTAGTCTATCGATAGAGTCTTGAATCACTTCCTCATAATTGGCAGAAAAAAGCTCTGTCTGCATGATAGCTCCAGCACTATCTTCATCATACTTTCTAAGTTTTTTTATATCTTCTTGATCTTCTTCATCAAGTGCAGCCAAAATCTCATCAGCTTTGTTACTATCAATATCTTCAATATCTTGTAAAAGATCCGTTGCATCATCACTATCTAGCTCTTCAAC
>JAOZKZ010000196.1 GCA_029935075.1 Campylobacterales bacterium | reverse complement strand
GATAAGGTAAATGCGTATTTTTGGAACTTTTCAGGGCAGTACTTGCCGATACAAACGAGTGATATTTTTGTTCAAACATTTGGTCAAGATTATGCAAAAGAGCTTTCTGATTATGATGCTTGGCTCAAAAATGAGTATCGTGGATTTATAGCAAGTTCTGGTGATATTATCGCCTCTTCACAAGGTCATGCAAAATTAAACAGTAACAAAGATGAAATTTTCTTTTTAACAGGTGATGCACTTACTAAGCCCGAGCTTCAAATCATCTCTAAAGTGGGAGCTGTGCAAAAGTCTAAAAAAGATAGTTTTTTTAATGGTAAAGTTTTTAAAGTCGGAAGTGAGTATTTTACCTCTACATCTAGAAATACAGAAGTTGAAAAAATAGAGATGGCTCTATATGATGCTAAGGGTAGGGTGCTTGAAAATAGTCGCTCAAAGATAGTTCAAGATGTTCTTAGTGATGGAAGATTTGCCTATTTTGATGTGAGTAAATCTTTTGACCAACCAGCACTCTACATCGGAGATGATTTTTATGACCATGTAAACTCCTCAGTTTTTGTGGATGAGGCTGACAATATTTACTATTTTAAACAAGATGGGAAAAAACGAACGCTTTATAAAAATAAAATGCCAATATTTTCACTTCAAAGTTGGTTTGGTTTTGTGGTTGATGTAAAAGATGATGGGATTGTATTTATCGCAAATAGTAAAAATGGTAGTTCACTTTATCTTTATGATGGTGAGTTTTCTAGGTTAAGTTCAGGGGATGATATCGTAGATGCAAAACTTTTGGATGCAGATAATGTACTTCTTGCGACTATTACTGGTGATGGATATAACTACATCAAAACTAAAATAGATAAAACGAAACAAGAACCCTATGAGAGAACTTTTTTCTTTGAGAATAGAGAAGATTTTAATTTTAAATATAGTGAGCCAAAACAGTCACTTCCCCATAAGCCTTATGAAAGTTACAAAAACCTACATTATAGTGCTTTAAACCACGCTCTAGTTATAGAGAAGGACAATATTGACTTCTCTATCGGTGCAAAGTTCGCTGACCCCTTAGGTCAAAATAGTGCCAATGTTTTTATCTCAAGATTTGATGAAGAGACTCTCGCTGGTGTGGGATATAAAAATTCAGTTTATCGCTTGAGTTATGGAGCTGATATCTATGGAGTTTTAGAAAAAGATGAAAATATCTCCAGCCGTGATTTTGGAGCAAACTTGTTTATGAATTATCCTCTTTATAAGTCAGGATATCAGAGTGCTGATCTGGATTTGAATTATCATATCGACCATGACAAGGATGAGCGAGAACCTTTAAGTGTATCACTTAATTTTACGGATATAAAAGGTTATGGAAAGAGCATGTATGCCAATTCAAAACATAGTGTATCTCTGTTTGGGGTCAAAGAGCGAGATGATTTTATAGCAGGAGCAAGTTATAATTTCTTCCATGATTTACCATACGAGTTTTATATAGGTGCTGGGCTGAAGTATGCTAAAAGTGATACGGATTTTACCTCTAAAAAACATGGAATTGAGATAAATGATAATGTTTTTGGACTATCTTATGACCCATCAAAAATCACCATGCCAAGTATCCAAACAGATATTTATGCTAAAGAGGTTTTAAAAGGTGGTATCTCTGTCTATAAAGTTTTAAATCTTGACTACTACTCATTTACTATCCCACTTTCACTTAGACGAGAGTCGATATATGCCAAGTTTAACTATTACGACATGACTTTTTTAAATGATAAAAGTGAAGATTTTTCAGAGTATATAATGGGGTTAAACTTAGATTTGTTATTTTTACATAGTACTCCAATTCCATTAACATTTGAGTATATTTATAATGATAAGTTAAAGGAGTCTGGTAGATTTAGAGTTTTGTTTGATTTACCTCTTTAGTATCATTAACATCTTTAACATGCCGATAGCCCTTACGCACATACATCTTGTGTATATACTCTAAATCAACGAGCTTATTATAAATTTTACTTACCAACTCTCCTGCTGCTGCTCCACCATGTCCCCCATGTTCTATAAGTGCGGTGACTACATATTTAGGGTTTATATATGGACCATAGGTTGTAAACCAAGCATGTGATTTTTGGTAATATTCCAAATCCTCTTCGCTCATGCGCTCTTTCTCTTCTTGGGGAATTCCAACCACTTGTGAAGTACCAGTTTTTCCTGCGATTGTAATCATTGAGCTGTTGTATTTTGTGGCGGTTCCTCTTTTTGCATTACATACATCGTACATGCCCTCTTTGATGATACTGAGTTTTTCTAGTTCAAGGGAATTGAAGATTATTTGAGAGGTGTAGTTTATATCAAGTGCCTCTACTTTTTTTATGAAGTGTGGCACAATATCTTTGTTAGTCGCAACCATAGCGGTGAATCGTGCTACTTGTAAAGGAGTTGCTAGAAAATTTCCTTGACCAATGACTGTGTTTAAAGTCTCACCTTTATACCATGACTCTCCAAATTTATTTATTTTCCAGTTTCGGCTGGGTACGGTTCCTATAAATTCATTTGGCAAATCCACATCTGTTTTTTTACCAAATCCATATCGTGTTAAATCAGTCGATATTTTATCAATTCCCACTCTTAATCCACCTTTATAAAAGTAGTCATCACAACTTTCACTTAGTGACCTTCTTAAATCTACTTTTCCATGTCCGTAACTATTCCAGCAACGAAACTTTCTATTTCCAAGGCGAAGTTCTCCACTACATAAAAAATGCTCTTTTTCATCTATCAAGCCAGAGTTTAAAAAGCTTAGAGCAACGGCAGGTTTTGTAGAAGATCCAGGAGGATAAAGCCCTTGGGTAAATTTGTTTGTAAAAGGGTGGTCAAGGTTTGTGATCATTTTTTGCCAATCCTTTTTGTTGATGCCTTGTACAAAAGCGTTTATGTCATATTCTGGATAACTTCCTGCTGCGAGTATTGAGCCATCTGTAACATCCATGACTATTATAGAACCATTGATTGAGCCAAAAGCTTTTTCTATAAACTCTTGCAGTCGCATATCAATGGTAAGGGTGATATCATAGCTTTTAGGTTTAATCTCTTTTAAGAGTGCAATTTCTCTATTTTTAGCGGTTACTTTTACCTCTCTTTTTCCCATCTCTCCACCAAGGATCGCATCATATTGCTTTTCGATTCCACTTTTTCCAACAATCGATAGATATTTTGCTACTAGATTTCCTTTAATCTCTTTTTCATTTGCTTTTGCCACATAACCGATGATATGAGAAGCACTTTTTTTATAGGGATAAAAGCGTTTTGATGAGGGTTTGACGATAATCTTATTGAAGTTTGAAAATGCTACAAACTTTTCAATCATTGTATCATAGGGTATAAAATCGATAATCTTAATAGCTTTATGGTTATAGGGTGTGTCTTTTTTCTTATATAAGTTTATCAGTTTGTCTGTTTTTTGTTTGGGAAAATGTGACGCAATAAATTCGATATTTTTTAAAAGTATTTTCTCTTTAGACTTACGACTAAGGTGAGGATCTAATGCGATGCTAAAGCCAAGTTTACTCATAGCAATCACGGAGTCTTTTCTATCTTTTATCTCTCCACGAGTTGGAGTTAGATACTCTGTATTGACAACATTTCGATTAGCAAGTTCTTGATAGTATTTGTTTGATTTGATACTTAAAAAGTAAAGTCGAGAGAGTAGAAGTATCCAAAATAGAGCAAAGATAATTATGAGAAATTTAATACGAGTTTTCATAACAGTATAAATACCAAGATAAGGTCAGTAAGTATAAAAACAAGATAACCCCAGCCAATAACTGGTGCTTCAAAATTGAAAACTGTACTTAAAAATAGATTAAAAAGATAGTATCCTAAATAGCCTATAGTGATAAAAAGTAGGGGTTGACACCATTTACAGACGATAGACTCTTTGATGGTTCTAACCACTATCTTATAAAAAATCATAAAAAAGAGTAAAAAAGAGAATAGAAAAAGTCCACGATTAATTTCCATAAATGCAATATATATAAAAATTAAAAGATTTTCAAGTTGATGCTCTTC
>JAOZKZ010000047.1:8915-12801 GCA_029935075.1 Campylobacterales bacterium | reverse complement strand
GAATGTCAAGTCTTAAAATTAATCACTTGATAAGTAGAATAAACCAAAGAAGCAACAAAAACAATAATTGCAATTATCACATAAGTCATCATAAATCCTTTAAACTTTTAATATTTTTCAAAATTGCTTTCACCACTAAAACAATTCCCACAGAAAATAGAGTTGCCAAAAGTAGAGCAGCAAAATTAAACACAAAACCACTTTCAGAATAGTTTTTATTTAACCATGCAATCAACGATACATCAATAGCAACAAATGTTGCGAACAAAACTTTCAAAAAACCTATTAATTCTTTTATTTCATCTATTTTTGCCATAATGAATTATATCAGATATAATAAAATATGTCAAAAAGTTAATAGTTAAACCCATTATTGTTTAGGATTTTAAAGAAGTCAAAAATCAAACCCTCATAGTAACCTTTTTAAAACCCATTTAAGTTTTACATTAAAGGCGACCTTACAAACTTAAAATATATTTTTAATATTTATTATTACATGATATAATTCAAATATATTTAATTAAAAGGAGCTTTTATACAAATAATTTCAAAATTTCTACTCAAACTATCTATTTTTGCTATCATGTTTAGCATCTCAATTTTTTCCAATAAAATTTACGCATTGGAAGATAATATCGCTAAAACAGATTTTTTCCCTATAGGTGTCTATTATGTCATGGGACAAAAATCTGCAGATCAAGTCCCTACAGAGGATGATATACGTTATAGTCCCCAAGTAGCATATGATGAATATTTTCAAGAGTTTCAAGATCTGAAATCTTATGGTTTTAATACTGCAATAGTGATGATCAATCCTTTGGTACTTCCTAGTGCTGATGAAACAAGAGCAAACAATGTAATCAATGGATTAATCAGTGCAGCGGAAGATGCATCATTGCAAATCGTTCCAACCATGGCAAATATTGCAACATTGCTCAATGAAAATCATGAAACCTTAACTGAACAAACCATCATAGATACTCTTTCAAGCGATTATATTGACCTTTTTATAGCTTCAAGTGCGACACTAGGTTATCAAATCTATGATGAACCTATTCCCAATGGTAACATAGAAGTACAACTAGGTCAGATAAAAGATGCAGTTTCTCAACTAGATACAAATGCCTTTGCATTAAGCACTTGGCACAATATAGACACTATGGGACAACTAAATGAGGGGATGAATCCTGATGTGTTGCTTATGGATACATATCCTTTTGCAGTTGATGCCTATAATGGCGATCAAGCAGATGGAGATACACCATTTGGAGATATTAGTGATGCATTTCCAAGAGGAAGAGAAGATGATGGTTCATTTAATTTAGGAGTAGATCAGTTAACTTATACCCAATGGATGAACGAAGCACAAAACATAGTAGATAATAAACCTGTTTGGGTTGCATTTCAAGCTTTTGGGGGAGACACTTATTGGCGTAATCCTATACCTAAAGAACTAAGACTTCAATCTTTTATCGCGATAAAAAATGGTGCAAAAGGTCTGTTTTATTTTATGTATTAGTCTGAAGAGTGGGCTGAGGGTATGATGGATATCAACTATCAACCAACCCCACTAATCCTAGAAGCCCAAGAGATAAATACAAAAGTCAATGCTTTAGCACCTACACTTCTAAAACTTAGTAAAACTGTAAATCATGCTTCTTCAAACCAAGCAGAAGTTCAGACATTTACGCATCAAAACGGTAAAAAGTATTTGATAGCTGTCAATACTGATGTTGAAAACACAAGTACAGTTACTATTTTGATAGATAAATCATGGCTTGCAAACTCTGAAAATGCGACTGATATATATACAGATGAAGACTTTACAATTGTTACAGAAAACGAAAACTTTCTAAAAATAACACTACCTATAGAAGCAGCAGATGGAAGAGTTATTTTACTGGAAGATGACTCTTATCAAACATCAATCGCAACAAGTAAAACCATATATGCTCCTACTGAGAAAGTTACAGTATCTTACTCAGGAATGGAGGGTAACGCAAAAGGTGACTGGTTAGCTATTTTTCCTAAAAATGCATCAAGTGAATATTCAAATATTGCAGATATAGAAAATAATAATGGTTGGCTTTTTACTGGAGGTTCAATATCCGGAGAAATAATATTTACATCTCTAAACTTAGCCAATCTTCCAGAGGGAGACTATGAAGTGCGTGCTTTTTTTAATGACTCTTACAGTCTTGAAGCAACTTATACCTTTTCTATTGTAGCTGAATAAAAAAATGGCAAAAATATCTAAATTATAGGTATTTTTGCCATGATACAGAGTCATATCAAAAAGATGTTTTTTCTCCTCTGATAATATCACCTGAATTTTTTAGTTCATATAACATTTTTTCAATTCGCTTTGGCGTAATATTTTGATGTGTAGGTAAATTAAAAATATGTTTTGTAACAAATTCTGATTCTTTATTTTGCCCAAGTCTATAATGAATATCTTCGTAATCTTCATCTTTTCCAGCAGCAATAGTTTTAAACCAAATTGAGAGATCTATTTTTGATGAAAAATAGTTCTCCCAATAATCTCTATTTTTTATAAGAAATGAATACCTTATATGAACATTTCTTTTATCATTTATATATGTATCTGAATAGATTTTAAATATATCATTATAATAACTTGCAATTTTTCGTCTCTGTGTCAAATTTTTATCTAAATTCTCAATTTGAGAGATACCAACCTTTGCTAATATATTTGAAAAACGTGCGGGATAAGGGTATTCTGTAATCTCTTCTTTGTTATGTTTTTTTTCATCTAAAAAGTATTTTACAAAACCTAGTTTCCTAAAAACTGGATTTGTAAATTTTCCAAGCCAATACATGTAAGGATTCATCATTACCAAATCAATTAAAAAAGTTCTTGCCAATTTTTTTGTAAAAGGTTCATTTAAAAAGCCAATTTTTTCGTACTCTTCTTCAAATTTATTAATATATTTTTTATTATTTATACTTACAAATCCACCAAGTGAAGTATTAATTATCTTTGTTCTATCTGTAGAAAAATAACCAAAATCTCCAATTGTCCCAGCATACTTCTTATCATGTTGAGCTCCAAGAGATAGTGCAACATCTTCGATAACTGGCAAATTATATTTATCAGCTATTTTTTTAATCGCATCTATATCACACATTTGTCCAAAGGTATGCTGTGCATAAATAGCTTTAGTATTATCTGTGATTAACGCCTCAATTTTTGTTGTATCAACGTTAAAATCAAAACTATTAATATCACAATAAATAGGTTTAGCTTCACTATATATAATAGCATTTGGTACCACTACACAAGTATATGATGGAATAATAATCTCATCATTTTTTTGAATACCCATAACTTTCAAAATGGTATAAAACCCCATTCTACCACTTGCAAAAGTACATATTTTTTTGCTCTTAAATGTTTTTTCTAACAGCTTTTCATAAAGTTCTATCTCTTTACCATTTACAATATTTTTACTTGATATTAGTGCTTTAAATGTATGTTTAAACTCATCATAGCTATTAGTGCCACTATAAACATTCATAATATGGTGAGGATAAGAAGGAAGCGTAGCAAGAATACTTTTGATAGTCATTTATATACCTTATCATTTTGAAAATATTTTTTTATAAATTTCTTAATTCGTTTACCTACAAAATAGAGTACATAAAAAGGTAAAAGCAAAACATATTGCCAATAATTCTTTATAATTTTTATAAGATTTCCAAAATCTTTTTTTATTGCAAGTTTAATTATAGAAGCAGTCATTCTCTCTGAATTTTTCAAAAAAATTGCCACTCTCAAATCAAATGGTAGTTGATGTTCTTTAATATAATTGTTTAAAAATTCAAAATTTTCAACATCATATTCATAGATTTTTGTAGTAGTAAG
>JAOZKZ010000047.1:0-8815 GCA_029935075.1 Campylobacterales bacterium | reverse complement strand
GCATAAAAGTATTTTACTCTATCATCATTATATGAGTTTACAATTAGAGCACTTTTATCTGTAGATTGATTATCCCAAAAGATTATTTCCCAATTTTGATATGTTTGTGCAAATACACTGTTAATTGCCTCTTTGAGATAGGTATCACTATTGTAACAATTCATCACAATAGAAACTAAAGGCTGATTAGACACTGTAAAAATCCTTAATACTTTGAATCACTCTATTTTGATCTTCTTTGTCCAAATCATACTGACATGGAAGTGTCAAAATCTCTTCATAAATTCTTTCGGTCACCTCAAGTGCATAATCTGTCCGATATTTACTCAAAAGATGATTTGGCTTATAGTGTACTCCACACTCTATGTTGTCATTGATAAGATGTTCTCTTAAAGCATCTCTATCTTTTGCTTTTATAACAAAAATATGAGAGATAATATTTTCATATTCAAAATCCAATATTTGAATTTCTTCGATATCTTTGAGTGCTTCTACATAGTATTTTACAATTGACTGCCTTTTACGCTCTATTGAATCAATCTTTTTTAACTGTTCTCTTCCGATAGCAGCCATGATGTTACTCATGTGATATCTAAAGCCTTGATATTTGACATCAAAATCCCAGCTTCTTTGACCGGCATAACGCTTTTGTGTATCTTTTTCCACACCCAAAAGTCTACCATCTTGTGAACGCTGTATCACCTCTTTGTCATTAGAGACGATAGCACCACCTTCACCTGATGTGATGTTCTTAATCCCATCAAAACTAAAACAGAGGATATCGCCATCAGTTCCTACTTTTTTTCCATCTCTCTTTGAGCCAAATGCTTGTGCTGCATCTTCAATCACTCTTAATTTATGCTCTTTGGCAAACGCATAAACCTCATCCATACCTTTTGCACTACTTGCATAATGTACGGGCATAATTGCTTTGGTGTTTTTAGTAAGTCGATTTTTTGCATCTTCCATATCTATAAAAAGTGTATCAGGATTTATCTCTACTGCCACGGGTGTTGCACCACATGCTGATATGGCTTGAAAAGAGGCTATGTAAGTGAGTGAAGGAACCAACACTTCATCACCTGCTTTGATATCAAGTGCTTCGAGAGCAAGATGTAGTGCTGAAGTTCCAGTGTTGACACAAACAACATCAAAGTCAGTTTCAAGGTATGCTTTTATCTCTTCTTCAAAGTGCATAACCTCTTCACCCATCCCTAAAAACTCTTTATCTAAAACTTTTAGTACTGCCTCTTTCTCTTCTTGACCTATAGAAGATTTTGAAAGTCTAATTTTTTTACCACGCATAATTTATCTCTTCCAAGGGTAAATTGACCGCTTCATCTGGATTGTGCTCTATATTTGCCATATTTAAAAGTATATTGTGCTCGCCCTTTCCTCTAAATGCCATCCAGACATTTGGTTTTACTGTTAACCTTTGATAGTTCTCTTGTGAAAGCGTTTGCATAAAAAAGCTTTTATCCTCTTCATCATATACTACAAATTCGATAGCACCTACTGGCACCACAAGATTGAGGGTCATAAGCGTATGTTTTTTCCACCCTTTGATATCATCTTTATTTATAGTAGAAAAGTACGCTTCGCCAAATCCATCATATCCTACATCACTCTTTTTCATGCCATGATAGATATCCCCCTTGGGGTGTATGATCTGTTTTAAGGGAGTTAATATCACTTTGTCCATGATAAGTCTCTCTCCTTGGCAACCTCTTCATACTCTGTTATCTGCTCCATCGTCTTTGCATACATATCTGCACTATTTTTATAAAAATCATAGTACCACTCACTGGTAAATCGAATCGTCTGTGCATACTCTAAACTTGACTGCCATCTTAGATAACCCAGTGCTTTATCGCAGCTAAGTTTCAAAAGTCCCGCTTCATGAAAAGGGATATTTCCCGTCACTTCATATGCTTGGCTTGGAGAGTCAAAATGCCAATATTTACTTAAGTCTATCAACAGATCTTCAACGGTGCGATTTTGTTCAGCTCTTGGACCAAAGTTGTAAGACTCACCATGAAAACTATCATCTTTATAAAGCACTTCTCCAAGGTTTAGATATCCACTAAGTGGTTCTAGTACATGTTGCCAAGGACGCGTGGCTTTTGGACTTCGTATCTCTACTGTTTTTCCTTCACTCCATGCTTTCATGCAGTCAACCACGATACGATCTTTTGCCCAGTCGCCGCCACCGATAACATTTCCAGCACGACCTATCGCTAATTTTACCTTACATTTCTCATCTTTGAAAAATGAGTGAAAATAAGACTTGATGATAAGTTCCGCTGCACCTTTAGAACCACTATAGATATCTTTTCCACCCATTTGATCATCTTCTTTGTAACCCCATATCTGCTCTACATTGTCATAACATTTATCACTTGTTATGATGATAGCTGTACAGACTGGATTTATCTCTTTGAGTGCTTCTAAGATATTGGCTGTTCCCATGACATTTGATGAGATGGTTTCGATAGGGTCACTATAAGAGGTCGAAACGATAGGCTGTGCGGCTAGATGAAAAAGAAAATCAGGCTTTTCCTCTTCGATAATTTTTTTCATCATCTCAAGATCTCTGATATCTTCCATATAATGCTTTATCTTCTTCTCTAAACCAAGCTCTTCAAACATGGAAGGCTCTGTAGGAATATCTTTTGAAATCCCAACAACCTCACTCCCTAACTTTAACAGCCATGAGACAAGCCAACTTCCTTTAAAGCCTGTATGACCAGTCACTAAAACTTTTTTATCTTTATATACATTATCAAACATTATCTATCCCACATCTTCCATTTTGCTTCATTGTCATCCCACATTTCATTGAGTTTATTTTTATCTCTTAGTGTATCCATCGGCATCCAAAAACCTCTGTGTTTATAAGTAAATATTTTACCATCTTTGGCTAAATTTTTTAAAGGCTCTTGTTCAAACACTACATCATCACCATCAGCAATATAGTCAAATACCTCTGGCTCACAAACAAAGTATCCTGCATTTATCCAGCTACCATCACCTTTAGGTTTTTCTTGAAACTCAAGCACTTGATTATCATCAGAGATATTCAATGCCCCAAATCTTCCATCTGGCTGAGCAGAAGTCATAGTCATCGCTTTTCCATGCTCCTTATGTGCCTTTAAAAGTGCATCTATATCGATATCTGCTACACCATCACCATAAGTAAGTAAAAAAGGTTCATCTCCAACTACATGCTGAGCCTTTTTGATACGACCGCCTGTCATGGTATGTAACCCCGTATCAAGCAGAGTAACTCTCCATGGTTCACTAGAGTTGTTCAGCACTTCCATCTTGTTCTCTTTGAGATCAATTGTGATATCACTTTGATGCAAAAAATAGTTTGCAAAATACTCTTTGATATAGTAACCTTTATATCCAAGAAGTATCACAAAATCGTTGATACCATAAGTAGAATATATCTTCATGATATGCCAAAGAATAGGTTTACCACCAATTTCAACCATAGGCTTTGGGCGAAGATCTGTCTCTTCACTCAGCCTTGTACCAAATCCACCTGCAAGAAGTAATGCTTTCACTTATCGTTCCTTTTTAATTTTATTTACTTTTTTTCTCTTACTATATAGAGTCTATCAACATGTAGTGCTTTCACTTTACTGTTTTCAGGGGGGCTTAACCAAATTGTTTTTGCATTTGTCTGCGAGGTATCAATAGAGCCAATCTTCACACTTTGATAGACACCATCTTCACATTGACCAAACACTTTAGCCCCTTTTATAAAGGTAGGATGCACCCCATAATAAAACGCAACATTGCCACTATCAACTAAATCGGCATTTTTACTAAATGCTACTTTTACATTGGCATAAATATCCCATTTGCCTTTTGGAAAGTTCAACACATCAAGTTGAAATCCCCAATCTCCGATATCACCTTTCATAACAGCACTAACACCATCACTACTCTCTATATCTGATACTAAATCGGCACAACAAAGCTTTAATGTATACTCTTGAAAATCAAACCAATCAACACCCTCTGTTAAACCTTTTGTCTCTTTGGGTGCTGATGGAATCTTTCGCTCAATATCTATAAGCTTTTTAATCGTCTCCAACTCGCCACCCTCAGCGAAATACTCTATCCCCTCTGTAGTTGACAAAAACGCTCTAAATCTATCTTTACTTTTTTGTAAATTTTTATCCGCATCACCTCGCATCACCCGAACATAATCAATACCTGAAAAGAGTTTCAAAAGATGGGCTTTATGCTTAGGTTCATCTGCTACTTTTTCAAGCCCAATGTCTAGTATATTCTCAAGATATCTTAGAAAGTCTGGATGTAGGTATTTTGCATTGATGGCACTTTTTACCAAAAGTTTCTCATCCATTCTCTTATGAATCTTATGAAGCACTCGAATATACTTTTGAACCTCTCGTGATGCTTCACCATAATAAGCATCGCAAAATTCCCCAATCAATTCATTGATATCTTCGTTAGGATTCCATAAAAGTTTTGAAAACACCCATGTTCTTAGATCTGCCAATTCACCGCCAAATGTTCCATAACTTGACTGTAAAAACAGACCATTAACATGCTCTAATGATGCAAAGAGTTTGATATCTGCATCTAGGGCATGGAGGTTTGGATAGGGTTGAAAATAACCTCCAAAGTTTGTGATATAGTGCCAGATAAAAATCTCATTATTAAAGGTATTCCATTGTTTGAGATCTTCTAAAATCGCTTGGTTTGCCTTATGTGTAAATGCTTTTGAAAAATCTGCTTCGATAGGAGAGAAAAAGATAGTCATGTTCTTTGGTAAACTTTCAATCTTTTTTGGTGCTTCTCTACTCCATTGATAGGCTTGATATAAGACAGGAGTATCAGCAAACTTCTCTTTTAAGTTTTCAGCAATATAGGAGCTATAGTTTAAAAATGCTCTACCAAAAGTTTCTCCACTTTTTAAACCATTTGTGCAGTAACTATCTCTATCTTCATGTTCTAAAAGTATAAAATCATCTTTATCAACCTCTAACTCTGATAGTTTTTGATTTACAGAATCCAAAGCAATGTTTGCAACTTCAACCTTGGAAAAATCATACTGTCCATTACACTCACTAGCTCCGTCTCCTATGAGCTGTGAAGAGACAAATTGGTTATAAATCGCTCTTCCTTTAGGAAAATTTTCATCGTGATATTCCTCAGAACTTCTATGACCCAACCTACCATTGAGTCTACATTTAGTAGCAAACTCCAAGTTGTCACTTTCAGAGCTAAAAAATTCTCGATAAGAAAAGCGTGGTATCTGGACATCATCAATGTTTCTCAATTGTCGCATTGTTTTTTTAGGAATTATCTCAAAATCACTTGTTAAAAACTTACATCCCATATAACGCTCTAAAAAGTGATATACTCCATAAAAAAGTGCTCGCTGATTTACGCCTGCTATGATGATATCTTCACCGTCACTTTTGATGATGAAACTATCCTCTTTTAAGAGACTAAGCTCATTAAAAAAAGAGAGTTTGGATGCGTAGGTACTCTTTTTATGAACGAGTATAATAGATGATTTACTTCTGTCGATACGGCTAGCAATTTTGATGGGCTTTTCAAAAATTTGATCAAGATACTTTTTCATCTCTAACGCCGCATCTTTAGTCAACTTCGTTGAATTAGTAGTTACGATTTCTATATCTGAAGTGGTTTGAAAAATTCCAGCACTAAGCTCAAAACTAAAAACCAAGCTTATAAAAAGTGTAAAAAGTTTTATTTCCATAAAGCTATTTGACGATTACCAGAGGATTAAATCGTCTATTTTTTATTACAAATCTTACTGCTGACTCCATATGCCATCGCATGCTAGGTGATAAAAGCGAACGACTATCCATCTGCGTCTCATGTTCGATATAGAAATCATTATCATACTCAATAATGAGACCCATTTTAAGAGCACGACAACAGAGATCTATATCTTCACAATACATAAAATAATTCTCATCAAAACCTTTTAACTTTCGATACGCTTTGGGTCGAAACACCATAAATGCTCCAGAAATCCATTCGGGGTTTTTAACATTTTCATTTGTACCGTAGTGAAGTCTTTTATCAGAGGCTAAAGAGACGGCAAAGTTTAAAAATCCAGGAAAATATTTATCAGGATTATCGATATAATCAATTTTTTTGTCAAAGTAAGTTTTGACATTATAGATATCACATGTTTTCTCGCTAAAACTATGAAGAAGTCCCCATAGTTGCTCTTCTTGGATAATGATGTCGGGATTACAGACGATAAAGATATCATCATCTTTTGGATTTACTAAAGAGAACATTTTGTTGTTGTTCGCACCAAAACCTCTTCTATGTTCGTCATGATAGTAGAAATGCTCATTGTATTCACAAAACTTTTTTAATGCATCTGAGCCAGTATTATCCATAATGGATAATATTACATTAAAAGAGCCTAACTTCTTTGGAAAATTTCTAAAATTTTCAACGATCATATCCTCTTGGGCATGAGAAACGATAGATATAAAAACATCCTTGTTCATTTGATACTGTCCTTCTCTAAAGTGTTGATAAATTCTGTTAAATTATGTGCTGATTTCTTGTAACCATCTTGCTCTTTTTCTAATACTGACTCTAGTTTATCTATTATTAGCTTTAAAAAATCTTTTTCTTTTATGAGTTTAGTTAAAAAATTATTTACTGTTACGGTATAACCTATTTTGTTATTAAACTTAGGATAATCCGCTCCCATAATCTCATTAAAGATAGGAATATCAGAAATAATAGGAATACTTCTAAACCATAAGGCTTCAACTAACGGTAACCCATATCCCTCATTTCTAGAGAGGAAAAAACAAAATTGTGAACTAGTATAGAGTGCATTAAGAGAAGCATCATCCATATAACCATGGAAAATAACTTTGATCTTTGAAAAGTTACTATTTTTAAAGATCTCTTTAGTTTCATCGGTCTGTTTTCCTGCGATATGAAGCACCGCTCCTGAAAACTCTGTTTTAGATTGGAGATGGGTATCAAAATAACGACAAAATGTCAAGATCCTATCAAAACCTTTTGCCTTGTTCACACGCCCTACCACTAAAAAACTAATCTCTTTTGAATCATACTTTTCTAGCACGGAGATATCTGGTCGTTGATAATTTTTAACCTTAAATGGAACTCCATTGGGAAGATGAATCAATTTTTTATTCTCTTCATTTACATGATAATACTTCTCTAAATCCTGCTTTGTAGCCTCTGAAATATAACCAATAGCCCCATCAAACCATTTACCACTTTTAAGTAAAAAAGAATGGTAGAGTTTAAAAAACTTAGAGTAAAGCTGAGGAGAGACCTCTGGAGAAAAATCGTGAATCACTTTTACAACATGTGAAGGCAACAAAAATAGTGGCATAAAGTTTGTGGCAAATATCAGTTTATATCTACCATTTCGAAGCAACTTAACCACAAGGTCTCCCATCTTTAGAAAAAAGTTTGAATCAACAATCTCTATAAATCGAATATTTTCTCTTTTTTTATCACTCTGTTCAAGTACACGATCTTCTAAAAGTTTTCGTACACTTTTACCGATATAGATATCTATCTCTCTTTGACTATTCGTTGAAAGCTCTAACGCCAAAAACTCTTTTAAAAGATTTTCAGTATAGACACTTACGCCATCATATTTCTTGATATAACCCGTAGCGACAAATGCTATTTTTACTGACATATAACCATCCTAAATCATATTAACGCTTAACAGAAAAACAAAAAGGCATAAGGTTTGGATTTGAAAATATGCAGGACTGCTTATTGCAATTCAAATATTTTCATATTCAAAGATTGTGCCTTTTTGTTTTCCCCTTCGGGCGTTTAAATTTTGCCCATTCTCTTCGTTATCACTCCTTGAATTAGCTACGGCTAGTCCTTCGTCGTGATGCCTCGATAATGAGCAAAATTTAAACGCTGTTAAGCGTTAATATGATTTAGGATGGTTATTCTTCTCTCCTATGTGTTAATGCTTTGGCTATACCAAATGATAATCCTAAAAATATATAATAAGATTCGTCCCCGATAGCTGGGTTAAAATTTGCAAATATAAAATAAAACAGCGGTATCACTATCGTTACAAAATACCTATTATCAATTGCTATATAAATTAACCCTATATGAAAAATCAAACCAAATATCGAAGCAGAGATCCAAATATCTAAATAAGAGTTAAAGATCATCGCCGACCCCTCTCCTAAACCAAGTACATCTTGAGGAATTAGTGTAAAATACGCCTCTATAAATCCAAATCCATATCCACCAAAAAAATAGGTCTGTTTTAATAAATCGATAATAATTAAAAAAACCTTTCCTCTCTCTTTTTCAAGCTTCTCCTGAATCATGGCAGAGGAAATAATTGGTTCACTTAAGCTACTATTTATAATAAAAAAGAGTACAAGAAGAAAGAGTACACCCAAAACTACTTTGATACTATCTATCTTGGATAAGAGTTTCAACACTCTATTTTTATGTTCCATGTATATCGGCTTATATCGGCTAGAGTATAGAAGGGTGAGATAAGTTTTATAAATTACCAATATCAAGAGTATCAAAACTAAAGCAATCCATATCGTTTTGTTTCTAGAAAACCCAAGTGTCATAATGACAAAACCGTATAACATGTAAAACTTTACTCTATTTTGGGGCCAAAACTCTAGCTCATAACGAATCAAAAGTGCAACCGTAGCCACACTTCCCACACCCATCGCAAGCCATCCCGCTTCAAAAAAAGTACCTTGATAGTCAAGATATCTTACCCCGCCCCACCCTTCTC
>JAOZKZ010000046.1 GCA_029935075.1 Campylobacterales bacterium | reverse complement strand
TTTTATTAGTCGTCGTCATCTCCAAATAATGCTTTAAGTGCGTCTGGATTGCTAGTCGTTTCTTGTGTTCCTATGCCATCTCCAGAATTAGGTGTTGAGCTTCCACCGCCTAGTTCAACAAGCTCTATATCAAAACCTGTCAACATAGAAGCTAAACGGATATTTATTCCGCTTTTTCCAATTGCTTTTGATTTTTGATCGCCTGGAACTGTGACAATCGCTTTTTGTTGTCCTTCTTTATTCTCTTCTATTCTTACAGCAGAGATAATTGCAGGTGATAGTGCACGAGAAACAAACATCTCTGGTATGTCAGAGTATTCGATACAGTCGATGTTTTCTCCATGTAGCTCTTGACTTACTGCGTTGATTCTAATCCCTTTTGTTCCGACCGTTGCTCCAACAGCATCTACGCTTGGTGTAACTGAAGAGAGTGCTACTTTTGCTCTCTCTCCCGGTATGCGTGCACTTCCATGGATGATAACTAACTCGTCACTAATTTCAGGTACTTGGAGTTTTAAAAGCTCTTCTAAAAACTTAGGACTTGTTCGTGATAACTCTACTTGCATACCTACTTTTTTGTCGATGAAAACTTTTCTGATGACTGATCTTACAACATCTCCAACTTTAAATTTTTCACCTTTTATACGGCTTTTCATAGGAAGGATTGCTTTTGTCTCTTTGTACTCTAAGTAGGTGTTTTCATCATTGTCAACTCCAACGACTGTAGCACTAACTGCTTCTCCAACTTTTTGTCTATATCTCTCAAAAATATTTTGTTCTAGTAGCCTTTGGAGGTGATACTCTAGTTCACGGTAAAGAACCGCGGCAGCAGTTCTTCCCATGTCATCAAGAGAGATAGGATAAGTAAGTTCATCATCTATCTCTAAATCACTATCAATCTCTTTTGCCTCTTTTATCGCGATATATTTTTCAACTTCATCGATGTTTTCTTCAAGTCTTTCATCCTCGTCTTTGACTACGAGTACTTTTTGAAATAGAGTAAGATCTTTGGTTTTGTCATCGATATCCACACCGTATTCATTATCTTCCACAAAAACTCTTTTAGCTGTTTTTATGAGTGCTGTTGATATCGCCTCTTTTGCTTCCGCAAGTTTTAAGCCCTTTTCATGAGCGATTGATTCTATAATATTTCCAATTTTTTCCAAGTCTCTACTCCTTTAATTTTCTGATAAATAGTGTTTTTGATTGTCTATTTTGTGTAGGGTTGGCATTATACAGAAAATGCCCTTAATATACTTTTATTGAAAAAAGGATATAATCATGTCTTAATTTAAATGGGGAAAAGGTTTGCGGATGAAATTGAAATTAGCAAAAAATAGCGTAGATGATAAAAATGAATCTATCACATTAGGTGAAATAGCAGAAATGTTAGAAAAAGAGGGGCAAAAGATTCTCTATTTTGATCAAGACAATTCACATAAAAATCTTGTGAGCTTGGTGGAGCATTTTGAGGAAAAAGGTTTGAGTGTTTATCTCAAAGAGGTTAAATATGGTCTTGACGAAGGTGACTATATGTATGAAGTGCATATACTGTAAGGGCTATTTTGTCAAAAAAACTATTTATTGAAACATTAGGTTGTGCTATGAATGTTCGGGATTCTGAACATCTCTTAGCAGAACTCTCCCAAAAAGAAAACTACACACTAACTTCTGAATTTCGTGATGCAGATTTGATAATCATAAACACATGTAGTGTCAGAGAAAAACCAGTTCAAAAACTTTTTTCAGAGATTGGACAGTTTAACAAACATAAAAAAGCAAATGCAAAGATTGGTGTTTGTGGATGTACCGCTAGCCATTTGGGCAAAGAAATCATTAAACGAGCTCCAGTTGTTGACTTTGTGCTTGGGGCTAGAAATGTCTCTAAAATCACACAAGTTTTAGATATAAAAGGTGCTGTAGAAGTTGATATCGACTATGATGAGAGTACATTTGCTTTTAGTGAATTTAGAACATCTCCGTATAAAGCGTTGGTAAATATCTCGATAGGTTGTGATAAACAGTGTACATTTTGTATCGTTCCTCATACTCGTGGGGATGAGATATCAATTCCTCCTGAACTTATTGTACAAGAGGCTAGAAAAGCTGCCAAGAGTGGAGCAAAAGAGATATTTTTACTTGGTCAAAATGTTAATAACTATGGCACGAACTTTAGTGATGGCAGAGAAAAGGTTGATTTTTCTGATTTGCTAGAAATGGTTAGTGAGATAGAAGAAGTTGAGAGAATTCGTTTTACCTCTCCACATCCGCTCCACATGGATGATAAGTTTTTAAATACCTTTGCAAATAATTCAAAGATTTGTAAATCAATGCATATGCCACTTCAAAGTGGGTCAACAAAAATTTTAAAAGATATGAAGAGAGGCTACTCCAAAGAGTGGTTTTTAAATCGAGCACGAAAATTAAGAGAGATGGTTCCTGATGTGCGTATCAGTACCGATGCAATTATCGCATTTCCTGGTGAGAGTGAAGAGGACTTTAAAGAGACTATAGATGTGGTTAACCAAGTTCGCTTTGAGCAGATGTTTAGTTTCAAGTATTCGCCAAGACCATTGACTAAAGCAGCTGATATGGTTCAAGTTGATTCTGCAATTGCTTCAAGACGATTGACTTCTCTTCAAGAGAGACATACTGAAATTTTAGATGAGATATCTGAATCACAAATGGGAAAAGTCTTTGATGTCTATTTTGAAGAACTAAGAAGTGATGGTGGTGTTGCTGGACGAAGTGATAATGGCTTTATGATACAGGTACAAGGTAGTGAAGAGTTACTTGGTCGTATAGTTTCGGTAAAGATAACAAATCCAAAAAGAATGGTACTGTATGGGGAAATTGTTAACTAAGCAGAAGAAAAGAGCTTTGATGGTGGCAATCATACCACCTATTGCTTATATTTTTATCCGACTCTTATATCTCACATGTAAAAAGAGATTTCATCTACCAAATTCGCTACCCAAAGCTCCTTTTTTGGTAGCCTTTTGGCATGGAGAGATACTGATGAATCCTTTCTTGTATAAAAAAATGATAAAAAATGTTAAAATGTCTTTGATGATAAGTGACCATTTTGATGGTGAGATGATTGCTAAAAGTATGAGTTACTTTGGTTTTGATACCATTCGTGGCTCTTCTACAAGAGGTGGTATCAAAGCTTTGAAAGAGAGTTTTAAAAAGATTGATTTGGGGCAATGCATCGCTATTACACCAGATGGTCCAAAAGGGCCTAGGCATAGTGTGGCTGATGGGATAGTTGCAATTGCTCAAAAAAAGGATTTAGAAATTGTGACATTTAACTATAATGCATCTTCTTTTTGGGAGATGAAAAGTTGGGATAAGTTCGTAGTGCCTAAACCTTTTAGTACGATTGATTTTTATGCAAGTGAACCTTTTAAAGTTACGGGTTTAGAGAAAGAAGAAGCGAAGGCTGAGATTAAAAAAAGGTTGACCGAACATGTTTAAAAAACTTTTTACAACAATTTTGGTTTTTGTTCTTGGTCTTGGACTCTTTCTTTTTGCTTTTAGTGACTCTTATAAACTCTCTTTAAAGGCTAGGGTAAAGTACTTTATGGGAGAGTATAAAGAGGCTAGGGTATTGGCAAAAGAGGCATTTGAGTTAGATCCTTATAATAAAATGGCTTTTTCGATTTTAGCACAAAGTAAGATTTCTGCAAGGTTGTTGGATTATGTTGAGGACTCTAAGCGTTATTTGAAAAAGATAGAGACTTTAAGTGCAAAAGGGAATTTTTCAGAATCAGATAAGATAAAAATCAAGTTTTATTGTGAGATACAGTTAGAAAAGTATGACCAATTAGCACCCACCGTCATGACTGATAAGGAACTCTATCAAGCATGTACTACTCAGTATAAAAAGTTTAAAAAGATTCATGAAGAGCTTTTTTAAAGAGAAAATTGAATCTTACCTGCATTTTTTAGATAAAGTGCGAAAATATAGTCCAAATACCATTAAAACTTATAGACTAAATCTCTTTGAATCTATCGAATATGTCGGAATTGAATTTTTGGATGATGTTTATGAGATAGACTTAATTCCTTACAGAATGCAGTTAATTAGTAAAAATAAAAAAACTATCTATAAAAAAGTTTCTATTTTTCGTTCATTTACACATTATCTAAGAGATGAGGATATGAAAATACACCTTAAAAATGATGAAAATATCAAGATTTCAAAGACACTTCCTAAACCTATCTCCTATCAACACATACAAGAGGCTTTAAATGCCTGTGATAGTGATGATAGGGTTATGCTTTTACTCTTTTATACCTTGGGACTTCGTGTAAGTGAGCTTAGTAATTTAAAAATAAAAGATATAAAAAATGGGTGGGTAAGGATTAATGGTAAAGGTGGTAAAATCAGGGAAATTCCTCTATTGGATGAAGTGGCAAATGAGCTTGAGTTATACCTTGAGATGCATAAGCCTTTGGTTTACATTTTTGAAAACAATGGAATTAAATTTAACGATAACAAACTAAGATATAAATTGACAAAGGTGTTTAAAAAGATTGGTATAAAAGCTACTCCGCACCAGCTTCGCCACTCTTATGCAACGGATTTATTAAATCATGGGGCACGCATTACAGATGTTAGTGAACTTTTAGGACATACATCACTTGAGACAACACAGATTTATACTAAACTTAGTAGTCGTGCAAAAATGAAAAATTATCAAAAAGCACATCCTATGTGCAGGGAGTAAAAGTGGGTCTGTTTGGTTCTGTAAAAAAACGCTTTACTGTTCAACTTGTAAGTGTTGCACTTCTTGAAAATAGTTGTAAAGTCCATGTTAAAAAGATAAAAAATTCTAAAGTCATTCATAGAGCAAAAAAGTCTTTTGATATTCAATCAAAAGATCAACTTAGTACGGAAATCATTAATTATCTCAATGCTTTACAAGCTGAACATGAACAGACATATATGGCACTATTTTTAAATACACTTGGACAGGGTGCAATTTCAGGATGTTCTACTGGAACATATGAAAAGTTTGGTGTTGATAAAAAAAATGTTAAAAGTATCTGTATAGATAAAGAATTTACGATATATGCCTCACTTATTGATATACAATGGGTTGATAAAATTTTTCAAAAAGTTGGTTTGGATTTTATTTTTTCTCCATTTTTGATTTTAAACCATTTTGCTAATAAAGAGACTTTGGAAGATGAGGTAAAGCTATATATTCTTAACACAAACAATGGATTAACTATCATGATAAAACAAAGGAAAAAACTTTTATATGGTTCTTTTTTCAACATTGCTAAAGAGGACAACATGCTTTATGAAGATTTTGAAAGTATGGATTCTAATAGTGTTGAAAATATGGAAGAAGAGTTATTTGATGAGTTCGATATAGATGATGATTCAGATATAGAAGAGATGCAGGAGTTTGATGATGAAAATGAGTTTGAAGATGGAGTACTAAAGAGTAGACTTTCACAAATGGATTCAAGACTTATAAAATATCTTGATGCCTCGTTAAAAGAGTTTTACAATAGTGACCTTTACGAGAGTGCTTTTATCTCAAAGGTAAAGATATATGATGATGCTGGTATGAATACTGAGGTTATCAAACATATTGAGGATGAATTACTTTTAGATACAAGTGCGGAAAATATCAATATACTTGAAGTGATTTCTGAAATTGCAGAAGAAGAGGTTATGACACATGCTTAGTTTTATCAAGCCTAGAAAGAAAAAATTATTAGATGATATGTCCTCATTGTGGCTTATTTTTATTGGTTTGATGTCAGCAGGTTTGATTGGATTTGGTATCTATATAAACTATAAATCATCTTTTTATATCAAAATGCTTGAAGATCGTGAGAACAGTAATGAAATACTAAGTAAAAAGGTACATTCAATTGAGAGTGATATTCAAATTTTAAACATGCAAAAAGAGCTTTATCAGGAAGTAGAAAGTACAAACATTATAATTAAAGAGAGTGTCAAAAATCTTTTTGATCTTGTACCTGACCAGATAACTTTAACAGATGTTGTAATGGAGAGAGACTCTTTGACGCTAAAAGGATACGCAATTTCTAAAGAGACTTACTCCCTTTTGCTCGAACCTCCACTTAAATCTATTTTTGATGAGAGCCTTGTAAGCTTTTCTACAAATCAAAGAGGTTTTTTCCAGTTTGTTTCTAAAAATAGTATGCAAAGAAGTAAAGGGCTAAGTGATGATTAAAGGAGGCGTAGATACAACCATTAAGTTTTTAATTTATCTGCTTATTTTTCTCATTGTAGTTTTAGGATTTGTTTTTCTGTTTGTGATACCAGGAATAAAAGCTTATCAAAGTACCAAAACTGAGTATAATTTTAACACACAACAGTATGATACGCTTCAGATTAAACAAAAAGAGCTTATTGCTAAACTTGCCTTAGTTAAAAATGAGAACAAAGATATTATCGATAAGTTTTCAAACAAATTTGATATTAACGAATTTGAAATATTTTCAAAAAAATATTTTGATGATGTGAAATTGACAAAAATCAATAGTGATACAAATAGCTCTGCTTTAAAAATATATCAATTTTCAGCAGCTATAAAATCCAAAGATCCAAAACAATTTTATAGCTTTGTTAAAGAGCTAGATACATACAAAGGGCTTGCAAAAATCAATTTTCCTATTAAAATAATTTCACATAATGACTCTCTAAAGATAAACTTTCACTTGAGTATTTATTCCATGATTACTAAATAAGGTAAAAAATAGCATTATTTCTTCAATTATTTGAAAAATTAATTATATTTAGTTATAATAATCTCGTATTACAAAAAATTTAAGGAGTGAGTTATGAGAATTTTAAAAAATTCTGTTATTTGTGCCGCAGTTTTAGCTGTAGCGTTTAGTGGTTGTGCGGAGAAGAAAGTTTGCAATACTGCAAAAGCACCCGTAGTTAAAAAAGTATCTGACAATAGAGATTCAGAGATTAGAAATCTTCAAGCTGAATTAGCAGCTGCAAGAGGTAAATCTGCAAAAGTTGTTACAGTAACAAAAACAGTTGCAGGGGACAATAGTCCGTATCCACCAAATGCAGAAGCTGGTAAATGTTATAAAAAAGTATTAATTCCTGCAAAGTATGAGACTCAAACTGTTAAATTACTTAAGAGTGAAGCGGCTGAGAGAGTTGCAATCATCCCTGCAGCTTATGGTAAAGTGACTGAGAAAATTCTTGTAAAAGAAGCAAGTGAAAGACTTGTTACAATTCCTGCTACTTATAAAAAAGTAACTGAGAAAGTACTTGTTAGCGAAGCTAGCGAGAGACTTGTAAAAGTTCCTGCTACTTATGGAACATCAAGTGAAAAAATTCTTGTAAAAGAAGCATCAACTGATTGGAAAAAATCAAACTGTGTTGGTGGTGATTGTGGAACTATGTGTCTTGTTGAGACTCCGGCTCAATACAGAACTGTAACTAAGAGAATTCTTAAAACTCCAGCTACTACAAGAGCTATTCCAGTACCAGCAGTATATAAAACTGTAACTAGAAAAGTTGTTGCTACACCAGCTACTACTAAATCTGTTCCAGTACCAGCAGTATATAAAACTGTAACTAGAAAAGTTGTTAAAACTCCAGCTAGTACAAGAGTTACACCAATTCCTGCTACTTACCAAACAGTAACAAAAAAAGTTAAAGTTTCTGATTCAGCTCTTAAATGGGTAGAAACTAAATGTAGATCTGCTAGATAGTCACTATTTAATAGATTTATTAGCATAAGGGTTCGCCCTTATGCTATACTTGGTACATGAAATGTATCACTTGTAAGAAATACTCCCTAAAAATCATTTGCAAAACATGTCAAAATACTTTGCTTGAACCAAAGATTCTAACCCGTACCCTTCCTGATGGTTTTAAAATTTATAGTTTTTATCATTATAGTGAGATTGAAGATCTTTTGAAAACTAAACATACCCATATAGGGGCTTCAGTTTACGCTATTTTAGCGAATATCTCATTTAGACGATTCTCTGATGCATTCACCTTTATAAATCAAGTTTATGCCTTTCCTATTGATGATCATGTAAAAAATGGTTATTCTCATACTGCTATATTGTCTAATGCTTTAAAGTCAAAAAATATTTACCCTATTTTTTCATCTTTAAGGGCTAAAAACCATAGTACCTATTCAGGACAAACACTTGAGTATAGATTGCAAAATCCAAGAGTATTTCATTATACATTTAAGAGGGATATAGATGCGATTTTAGTGGATGATATTGTAACAAGTGGAACTACAATAAATGAGGCAAAAAATAGACTTTTAAAAAGTGGGGTGGAGCCCTTATTTGCGTTAACTTTGGCTGATGCAAGAGAGCCATAAGTAGCCTTTAGGTAAAATAAATATAAATAGACTTTTTGTACAACTAATCTAATAAATTGCTAAGGAAAAAACCATGGCTGACAACCTCTTTGAAAATGATGATAATATAGAAGATATTAACATAGAAGATTCTATGAAAGCAAGCTATCTTGATTACTCGATGAGTGTAATTATAGGTCGTGCTCTTCCAGATGCTAGAGATGGACTAAAACCAGTCCACAGAAGAATTTTATTTGCGATGAATGATTTGAGTATATCCTCTCGTTCTCCCTACAAAAAATCAGCAAGAATTATCGGTGATGTTATCGGTAAGTATCATCCACATGGTGATAACTCTGTATATGATGCATTAGTAAGAATGGCACAACCATTTTCCATGAGACACCCTTTAGTTGATGGTCAAGGAAACTTCGGTTCGGTTGATGGAGATAATGCAGCTGCAATGCGTTATACGGAAGCTAGGATGACAACTTTGGCTGAAGAGCTTTTGAAAGATTTGGATAAAGATACTGTTGATTTTGTAGCAAACTACGATGATAGTATGAGTGAACCAGATGTATTGCCAGCTCGTGTGCCGAACCTTTTGTTAAATGGCTCAAGCGGTATCGCTGTTGGTATGGCTACAAATATCCCTCCTCACAACATGGATGAGCTTATAGATGCATTGCTTGATATGATCGAAAACAAAGATATAAGTATCGATGAATTAACCGAACATATCAAAGGTCCTGACTTTCCAACGGGTGGTATCATCTTTGGAAAACAAGGTATTCGAGATGCATATGCTACTGGTCGTGGACGGGTTAGGATAAGAGCTAAAATCCATATCGAAACTAAAAAATCAAAAGAAGTCATCGTTATTGATGAGTTGCCTTATCAAGTAAATAAAGCGAAGTTGATTGAAAATACTGCAAATCTTGTAAGAGATAAGCATATTGAGGGAATTTCCGAGATTAGAGATGAGTCTGATCGTGAGGGTATGAGGGTTGTTATCGAGTTAAAACGAGATGCCATGAGTGAGATAGTGTTAAACAATCTTTATAAATCAACTTCTATGCAGATGACTTTTGGTGTAATTTTATTGGCAATTTATAATAAAGAGCCAAAAGTTTTTAATTTAAAAGAACTACTTGAACTTTTCCTTTCACATAGAAAAACGGTAATTATCCGACGGACTATATTTGAACTTGAAAAAGCAAAAGCTAGAGCTCATATCTTAGAGGGACTTCAAATTGCACTTGATAATATCGATGAAGTTATCAAAGTAATTCGAGCTTCAAAAGATACTGCAGATGCAAAAGAAGCTTTAGTCGAAAAGTTTGGATTATCAGAGGTTCAAGCAGCTGCCATTTTGGATATGAAACTAAACCGACTTACTGGATTAGAGAGAGATAAAATTGAGGCTGAACTTGCTGAACTTATGAAGTTGATTGGTGAGTTAGGTGCTATCTTAAAAAGTGAAGAGCTTTTAAATGAGTTGATAGTAGAAGAGCTTATCGAGATAAAAGCAAAATTTAGTTCTCCTAGACGAACTGAAATAGTTGAAGATTATGATGAGATTGATATAGAAGATCTTATACCAAATGAGCCAATGGTTGTGACTATAACTCATCGTGGTTATATCAAAAGAGTTGCACTCAAACAGTATGAAAAACAACATCGTGGTGGAAAAGGTAAAACTGCGTTAACCACTTATGAAGATGATTTTATTGAAAACTTCTTTACTTCAAATACGCATGATACATTAATGTTTGTAACTAACTTTGGACAACTTTACTGGCTAAAAGTTTATAGAATTCCTGAAGGAAGTAGAACTGCAAAAGGTAAAGCAGTAGTGAACTTGATAAAACTCCAACCAGATGAGAAGATACGCTCTATCATACCAACTACAGATTTTGATGTGTCTAAATCATTGGCATTTTTCACTAAAAACGGAATTGTAAAAAGAACAAATCTTAATGAGTTTAAAAATATTCGTTCAGTTGGTGTTAGAGCTATCACACTTAATGATACCGATGAACTAGTAGATGCAATGATTGTTGAAGAAAAACATCAGTATCTTTTTGCAGTAACCAAAAAAGGTATGTGTATCCGTTTCCTTAAAGAAGATGCAAGAGAGATAGGAAGAACTGCACGAGGCGTTACAGCTATCAAGTTTAAACAAGAGGGTGATGAAGTGGTTGGTGCGATAGTCATAAGAGACGATCAACAAGAGCTTCTAACATTGAGTGAAAAAGGTATCGGTAAACGAACAACAGCAGATGAGTATCGTGAGCAAAAAAGAGCAGGTAAAGGTGTAATTGCTATGAAGCTTACAGCAAAAACCAAAGATCTTGTAGGTGTTGTGCTTGTAGATGAAGAGAAAGATCTTATGATCCTTACTTCAAGTGGTAAGATGATTCGAGTTGACATGCAAGCTATTAGAAAAGCTGGACGAAATACAAGTGGTGTAATTGTTGTTAGAGTTGAGAGTGACGAGATAGTTGCGAGTATCGCTAGATGCCCAAAAGAGGAGAAGCCTAAAGAGGATGAAGATGAATTAGCAGGAGATGAAGAATAAACTACCTCAATGGTAGTTTTTCCTTTTTCCACTCTATGATACCGCCTTGGATATTGTAGCTCTTAAACCCTGCGTTTGAGAGGATTCTTGAGGCGGTGATACTTCTATTTCCACTTCGGCAGTAGACAAAGATTTTAGTACTCTTATATCTTTCTAATTTATCAAGATTCCGCTCTAGTATTTGTATTGGAACTAAGATATGGTTTTTTATCGCCCCATCAGTTTTTAGCTCCTCTTTGGTTCGTACATCTAAAAGTGTGATATTTGTATCCACTAACATTTGCTGATACGCATTTTGTACTGTTATGTCTTCATAGTTTTTTAAAATATACCCTTTTTGGTATAAGATATAAACTCCCATGGCAAGTAATAATATCCAAAATAGTATATCGGTAAATTTTTTCATATAAATCCTTAGTGTCTAAAGTAAACGTATTTATACAAAAAGAGATGTTAATAAAATATTAGATATTATATTAGATAAATATTTTAAGGTAAAAAGTTGAAAATAGCCATTGTAGAAGACGATATCAGCATGAGAAAATCTCTTGAGATTGCTTTAGCAGAGTATGAAGAGTTTGAGGTTACAACTTTTAAAAATGCAACGGATGCCTTGAAAAAACTGGATGCTAGTTATGAGTTGATTGTAACGGACATCAACATGCCTAAAATAGACGGTATAGAGTTTATTAAAAAGGTTGACTTTAAAACTAATTTTATAATCATGACAGGAAATGCAACATTAAACCGTGCAGTAGAATCCATGCGTTTAGGTGTGAAAGATTTTTTAACCAAACCTTTTGAAATTGAAACATTAGTTGAAGCGATTAAGAGAAGTGTAGAAGTTGCAAAAGTAGAAGCGGAACATGAGCGTCGTTATGAGGACAATAAAGAGAGACGAGTTGGTTTAAACGATATAAGGATAGATAAGAGTGAAAGACGAAAACAGGGAAGTGATAGACGAAGACATTTTTATGGACACTCTGAAAAGTTAGAGAAAATCTTAAAACTTATAGAGAAAGCTGCTAAGACTGATGCCTCTGTAATGCTTCTTGGAGAGAGTGGCGTTGGTAAAGAGTTATTTGCAAAAGAGGTGCATTATCTCTCACCTCGATATGCACAGCCATTTGTACCTATCAACATGGCAGCAATTCCTGATAATCTTTTGGAGAGTGAACTCTTTGGGTATGAAAAAGGTGCTTTTACTGATGCAACTACTATGAAAAAAGGTCTATTTGAAACTGCAAATAAAGGAACACTTTTTTTAGATGAGATTGGTGAAATGCCACTAGCCTTGCAAGCAAAACTTCTCAGAGTCCTTCAAGAGCATGAGATATATCGTGTTGGTGGTACAAAGCCGATAAAAATTGATGTTCGCATAGTCTCCGCAACCAATGCAAATATCTTAGAGAAGATAGAGGATAAAGCGTTTCGCGAAGATTTATATTATCGGCTCAATACGATTCCTGTAAAAATACCTCCACTTCGTGAGCGTAAAGAGGAGATTGAAGATATTGCTAAAGAGTGGCTTTTTAAAGTGTGTAGAAAGTATGATTTTGCTTATAAGAGTTTGAGTGATGATGCCTTAAAAGCATTACATGATTATGCGTGGCCAGGAAATGTTAGAGAGCTTCTCTCAGTTGTTGAAAGAGCAACGATATTGAGTGACAATGATTTGATTGAAGAGGCGGATTTGTTTTTAGAGAGTCGAAAAAGTCAAAAAAGTATCAAAGATTTAGAAAAAGAGCTTATAATAGAGCTTTTAAAAGATTTTGACAATGATTTGGATAAAAGTGCAAAGGCACTTGGCGTAAGTCGTACAAATTTAAATAAAAAAATTGATAAATACAATATAGAGGTTTAGGGTATGAGAAAGTTTAATGTTGCCGTTGTTGGCGCTACTGGTGCGGTAGGTGAAGAGTTTTATGAGTTGTTTAAAGAGTATAATTTCCCGATAAATAAATT
>JAOZKZ010000045.1 GCA_029935075.1 Campylobacterales bacterium | reverse complement strand
ACTATAATTACATCAGCCTAAGTGGTTCGATTACCATATAAACGAGGGTCCGACACAGTATTTGTAGTTGGAGTTGTGCATTTGTGGTGTGTGGCGATTTTTATTGCCCCTAAAGCAAATGTCGCTCCTAATTTGTAGCTTATTAGGGCTTACATCTTAAATGGAACGGTCACTTGGGTTTTTTATCTTTCAATCTTTGCTATATTTGTGTGAATTAGCAACAATCATTGTACTCATAAACTTATAAAAAAATCATCGCTTAACCTCTTGGTTCAACTCAAATTTTTTTATAAATTTCTAAGCACAAGCATTGTCACTTCTTCGTATAATTCTAGCAAAGATTGAAAGATGCTTGTGAAAATTAATCATTTAGCTCCTCCTCTCAATTTCTCCTACTCTTAAAAGTTTTGATTTGCTAATTAAAGTAATAACATGATTATCCGATATTAATGTTTATAAATTGAAACTTGGAGATGAATCATGAGTTACTCTAACAAATGTATAAAAATAGGAATACTTGTCATGTTATTTGCAAGTACATCATTGTTTTCTATTGAGATTAAAGATAATGCACAGGCTGTAAATGTTGCAGGAAAACAGCGGATGTTTACACAAAAACTACTTAAAAACTATGCCATGATAGGGATGAACAATACTTTTGGAAATCCTAAGGAAAGTTTAACAATGACTGTTAGTCATTTTGAAGAGAGTATGCAAGCTCTTTATGATTTCACCAAAGATGAGACTATAAAAAAGAGTATCGATAAGTCAAAAAAGATGTGGGTAGGTGTTAAGGAAAATTTAGAAAAAGAGCCTGTTAAATTAAATGTGGAAAAACTACAATTAGATTTAGAAGCTTTGTTAAAAGCAGCAGATGATACTACAAAACTTTTTGCAGCAACATCGGGAAAAGCATCAGATGAAATTATCAATATGTCAGGAAGACAGCGGATGCTTTCACAGAGGATGGCTGGTCTTTATATGCTAAAAGTTTGGGGTATAGAAGATTCTCAATTTCAGAAAAAGTTATTTGATTCGATGGCACTTTTTGAAATTTCAGGAGATAAGCTGATGAATTATGGCGGAAATACAGAAGAGATTGTAACACTTTTAAAAAAGGCAAGAAGATCGTACATGTTTTTTGAGTTTATGAGTAAATCAAAAAATAAGTTTATTCCATCACTGATATATAAAAAATCAAATCAGATGTTAAAAGATATGAATACCGTAACAGGTCTCTATACTAAAATAAAAACACAATAGTAGGTTTTTGAAATTATGGAATTAAAACAGAGTGCTTATCAAACCTCCAAAGGTTTAAAATTACTACTTCGTCTTTCGATTATTGGTATATTTTTTGTTGCTGGTTTGGGATATGTGTTTAATACTCTTATATATAATCTTGAAGAGACGACTAAAAATACTAAATTAAAACTTGATATTTTACAAAAAATTGAGACTGAAACTCTTGCTGCAAAGTATGATTTTATCAAGGCTCTCTCTTTTATTGAAGAGGCAAATTATAAATTATATAGAAACTCTTCAATGCAAAAAATGGAAAATTCAAACAGATATATAAATATTATCGCCTCAGGTGGAAAGATAAATATAGGTCGTCGAAATAAGTCAGAGTTTTATACATATAGTTATACAGACCAAAAAGATGTAGAGTTATTAAGAAATGATCTTTATGACACTATTTTGGATTATTTTCCTATCTTTGATGAAGAGATGAAAGAGGGAATTAGTAGTGAAGATGTTGGAACAATTATAGAAATTCAAAAGTTGATTTCGCTTCAATCTGAAGAGGTTGTGCTACTATTTAATGATAGGTTAGAAAATTTAACTAAAATCTCAAGTGATTCATTGGAGATTCTTAGAAGTATTGAGAAAGAGACAAATTATAAAAAAGATATCTACATGTATGCTCAAGTATTTGCTATTTTTTCTATTATCATCATACTTATGCTCGCTTATAGACCCATTAGAAAACAAATTATAAAAAGTAGTCAAGAGCTTGAAGATGCGAGTTATAAGGCAGAACAAGCAAATAATGCAAAGTCGGAATTTTTGGCAAACATGTCTCATGAGATTCGAACTCCATTAAATGCTATTTTAGGTTTTATAGAGTTACTTAAAGAAAAAGAGAGAGATTCAGAAAAACTAAAATATATAGAAACTGTTCAAGATTCAAGTGCATCACTTTTAGGAATTATAAATGATATTTTAGATTTTTCAAAGATAGAGAGTGGAAATCTTAGTATCGATAAAGTAGATTTTAATGTTGATAAAGAGTTTACAACTCTCTTTGAACTATTTCGAGCTAAAGCATCTCAGAAAAATATAAATATAAAACTTATCATGAGAAGAAATATTCCAGCAGCTCTCTATACTGACCCACTAAGAATTAAACAAGTTATAGCAAACCTTCTTTCAAATGCTATAAAATTTACACCACAAAATGGGACTGTGTATCTGTTTATTGCATATAAAAACAATAAATTACAAATAGCTATAAAAGATTCTGGTATTGGTGTAGCAAAAGATAAGCAAGAACTTATATTTCAAGCTTTTTCACAAGCAGAAAACTCTACTACAAGACAGTTTGGTGGTACAGGGCTTGGATTATCTATATCAGCAAAGCTTGTTTCTATGCTTGGAGGTGAACTCTCTATCAAAAGTGAAGAGGGAAAAGGTAGTATATTTTACTTTAGTATAGATGCAGAAGTTGGAAGATATAAAAGAATTATAAATAGTGGTGTTCAAGATACAGCTATTTTAAAAGGTAAAAAAGTCCTTTTAGTGGAAGACAATAAACCAAATCAAATGTTTATGTCTCTTATACTTAAAAAGCTCAAATTAGAGTTTGATATAGCAGAAGATGGATTAAAAGCTATTAAAGCATTTAAATCCTCAGAGTATGATTTAATTTTGATGGATGAAAACATGCCAAATTTAAATGGTATAGAAGCAACTAAAAGAATACTAAAAATAGAAGAGAAAAGAGGCTTAAGGCATACCCCTATCATAGCTTTGACGGCAAATGCACTTAAGGGTGATAGAGAGAAATTTTTAGCAGCAGGAATGGATGAGTATCTTACTAAACCTTTAGATATTGATAAATTATCCTCAGTACTGATTGATTTTATAACAAACAGGGAGATTGCATGATAGATAAAAAACAGTTAGCAAAAGAGTTAAGATTTGATGTGGAAGATGTTGAAATACTTTTAAGTGCATTTATAGAATCTTCCCAAGAGTCTTTGCAAAATATAAAAGAGTCTATAAAATCTTCTGATTTAAAAACCGTTCAAGTTGAAGCACACGCTATAAAAGGTAGTGCTGGAAATCTAAGGTTAGTTGGTATTCAAAAAATGGCTTATATCTTAGAAGAGGCTAGTAAAAATAGCTTAAAATTAAATTATGATTTAGTTATAAAAAAGATAGATAAAGAGATAAATGCAATAAAGGAGGTTTGTTAAATGATGCATACTATAAAGATATTGATAGTTGATGATGTACTTGTAAATAGACTGACCATAAAACTATCACTTAAAAATGAAAATTACACTTTTATAGAAGCTGTAAATGGAGAAGAGGCAATTGAAAAAGCTCTCAGACATCAACCTGATGTTATCTTGATGGATGCTGTTATGCCAATAATGGATGGATTTGAAGCGACTAAAAAGATAAGGGCACTAGATAGTATAGAAAGAACTCCTATACTTATGATTACCTCTCTTAGCAGTACAGAAGATAAGATAAAAGCACTCGAAATTGGTGTGAATGACTTTATCTCAAAACCATTTGACCAAGCAGAACTGCAAGCTCGTTGTAAATCATATGCACACATCTCAGTACTTAACAAAAAATATTCATTAGCTACTATCAACTCTATTACAAATCTTCCAAATAAAATGGCTCTTTCGAAAGACCTCTCCGAAAGAGATACCCTAAATGAGCTATTTTTAATAAAAATTGACAACATGGAAGAGATTGAAAACTTTTATGGCGATAAAATCATAGAGCATCTTGAAAATAAGTTTGCAAGTGATATAAGGGAATATTTTGAACCATTAAGCAGAAGTGATATATATCATATTGATAGTGGTAAATATGCTATTTTACTAAATAATAAAATCAATCTTGAAGATGAAAAAATAAAAGCTTTTTGTTATGATTTAGTAGAGTGTATAAAAAACAATAAAATTGAGTCAAATGGATATAGTTTTAATGTAAATATCACCATGAGTTTTGCTGCCTCAACAGAGTCCACTTATGCAGATGCAAATGAGACTTTGAGGTCTGCTATAGCCCAAAAGAGAGAGTTTTTACTCTCTTGTGATGTTGTATCTGATTTGAAGAAACAGCTAGAGATAAATCTAAATATGATAGAGAGCATAAAAAGTGCTCTGAAAGATGGGCGAATATCTCCTCACTTTCAACCAATATGGGATAATAGAACTAAAGAGATTTATAAATTTGAATCTCTTATAAGAATGATAGACGAAGATGGTCGTATCATATATCCAGGACCACTGTTTTTGGATACTGCTAAAAAGGCAAAACTCTATCCACAAATCACAAAAGTGCTAGTTGAAAAAGTTTTTGAGAAGATTAGAGAGAGTGGGAAAGAGTTTTCTATGAATATCTCATCTTTAGACATAGAAGATTCATATATGAGTGCATTTTTACTAGATACTATCAGAAAAAATGCTGATGTTGCTGACAAGCTTATACTTGAACTCTTAGAAGATAAAGATACAGAAGATTACGAAAAAGTTAAAAACTTCATTGTAATTTCAAAAAAATATGGAATAAAAATAGCGATTGATGATTTTGGTTCTGGATATTCAAACTTTATGAGAATTTTAGAGTTTGAACCAGATATCATAAAAATTGATGGTTCACTTATCAAAGATATACACACTTCAAAACTTGCTAGAAATACGGTTGAGATGATAAAACTTTTTGCTGATAAGATAGGTGCTTTAACGATTGCTGAGTATGTTGAAAATCAAGAGATATATGATGCAATAAACGAGATAGGAATTGATTTTTCACAAGGATATTTTATAGGTAAATCTCAAAAAGAGTTGGTTTTTGAAGGAGTTTTTGAACTAGTATCATAAATTTTTGAAAGATGTTTGCGAATGTATATCATCTTTGGTATAATCACAATAATTTAATTATAGGTATTTTTATGAATGTATTGATTATAGGTAGTGGTGGTAGAGAGTACTCCATCGGTTTGGCTCTTAAAGATGATGAAAAAGTAGATAAGATTTATTTTGCACCGGGAAATGGTGCGACTGATGATATTGGTGAAAATTTAGATATTAGTGATTTTGAAGAGCTTGTTTCATTTGCTAAGGCTAATGATATTGGCTTGACTATTGTAGGACCAGAAGCTCCTTTGGTGGATGGGATTGTTGATGTTTTTAAATCTCATGGTTTGGTTGTTTTTGGCTCTTCAAAGTTGGCTAGTCAGCTAGAGGGTTCTAAAATCTTTATGAAGAACTTTTTGAAAAAATATGAAATTCCTACAGCGGCTTTTGTTGAGACTGATAGTTTGGAAGTTGCATCTGAATTTATCGATACTCTGACGGCTCCTATCGTTGTAAAAGCTGATGGGCTTTGTGGTGGGAAAGGTGTTATTATTGCACTTAGCCATGATGAGGCAAAAGAGGCTGCTCGTGACATGTTAAGTGGTGAGAGTTTTGGTGATGCAGGATTATCTATCATCGTTGAAGAGTTTTTAGATGGTTATGAACTCTCTGTTTTTGCGATTTGTGATGGGGAAAATTATAAACTTCTTCCAGCTGCACAAGATCATAAAAGATTACTCAATGATGATAAAGGACCAAATACTGGCGGCATGGGAGCTTATGCACCAACTCCTTTGATAGATGACAAACTCTATCAAGAGATTGAAGATTTGGTTGTGAAACCTACACTTGCTGGGATGCAAAAAGAGGGGATGCCGTTTGAAGGTGTTCTTTTTATTGGACTTATGATTGTTAATGGTGTGGTTAAAGTGTTGGAGTATAATGTCCGTTTTGGGGATCCTGAGTGTGAGATTTTGATGCCTCTTATCAAAAGTTCTGTATTTGACCTTTTTTACAAAGGTGCTACTAAAGATTTAGACAGTTTAAATATTGAAATGTCAGATGAGTTTGCCGTCGCGGTTGTGATGTCGAGCAAAAATTATCCTTATAAAAGTTCAGTTGCATCTGAGATAATTGTAGATGAAATCATTTTAGATGAATTAAAAGAAAAAGCCCATATTGCTTATGCTGGTGTGACTAAAGAAGATGGAAAACTTTATGCGACTGGGGGTAGGGTGTTACTTTGTATTGGTATTGGAGATAGTATCTTAGAGGCAAGAAATAGAGCTTATCTTATGGCTGGGCAGGTGCATTTTGCTGGGAAACATTATAGAACAGATATTGCATATCAGGCATTGACATGAATCCAATAGAAATTGAAAGTAAATTACATCGTGAAGATATTGAATTAGCTTCGATAAACAAGAGGTCAGTTGCGTATGCAATTGATGAGATTCTTGTCTCACTTTTATTTGCGATAATCGTTTGGGATCAGTTAAAAGTAATAAAAACTCCAGAAGCTATGATGGCATATAGCAGTTCGTTATTTGTCTATATCATGAGTGTTAAAATCATCTATCAGACAGTTTTTGTCTACATGTATGGAGCTAGTTTAGGAAAATTGGCTATGAAAATCAGAGTTATTGAGAGTGATTATCTAGGACTTCCCACACTTAAACAAGCGATTTTAAGAGCTATTATGCGTGTGGTTGGTGAAATGGTCTTTTATTTTGGATATATCGTTGCATTCTTTTCGCCTATTCGGTTAACTTGGCATGATAGGATTGCCACCACTTTAGTCATTGATGTTTAAAGCCCTAACTCTTTTTTTTATTTTTTCAAGTGCAATTTTTGCAAATCCTCTGTCGGGTATTTACGAGCTTTTTGCACCTGAAATTTATTCTGAGGGTGATAAAGTTATTGCTGTGGGTGGCGTTGTTATCTACCATAAAGAGTCCATCTTTAGTGCACGAAAGATTATTTACAATCAAAAGAGCTCTATCTTAGAGTTGATTGGCGATGTTTATGTAAGCTCTTCAACGATTCCTCAGACTAAAAATGACTATCTAAAACTTGACTTGAAAAAAGATCGATTTGATGGTGATAAACTTTTTTTATTTGATAAGGCATCAGATTTGTGGGTAAGAGGAGAATCCGCAACTTCAAGTAATGGAAGATACAAACTAAGAGATGCAACACTTTCAAGTTGTGATGTTAAAGATCCTGATTGGCAGTTTAAATTTAATCGTGGGGTTTATAATAGTAAGAAAGAGTATGTAAGTTTAAGTAATCCAACATTTTATTTTAAAAAAGTTCCTCTTTTATACTTTCCATGGCTTGCTTTTCCAACAGGAACTACAAGAACTACTGGGCTTTTAAGACCCTATATTGGTTTTGAAAATAGTGAAAATCTTCTGTTTGTACAACCTGTTTTTATAGCACCTTCTAAAAATTGGGATATTGAGCTTTTTCCTCAAATAAGGCTTAACCGTGGGCTTGGTCTTTATGGAAATTTTAGATTTGTAGATACTAACCACTCTTCTGGTGTATTGAAGTTTGGTTTATTTGATGAAAAAAACGATTATGCAACGAGACATAATCTTAAAAATAGTGTTCACAAGGGCGTGGAATTCAAATATAAAAATAGTGAACTTTTAACTTCTTATCTAAAAAAAGGTAAATATCAAGATGGGCTTTTGATTGATTATACCAACTTAAATGATATAGATTATGTCAATTTAAAACACGATAGTGATTATGCAGTTAATAAGCTTATAACTTCAAAATTAAACTATTATATCAGTGATGAAGATGAGTATTTAGGACTTTATTCTAAGTATTTTATCGATACAGAAAAGTTAAACAATGACGATACACTTCAAACTTTGCCCTCATTTCAATATCATAAATTTACGAAAAATCTACCTTGGGATAATTTTCTCTATTCAATAGACTATAAGTTTAAAAACAACTATAGAAAAGAGGGGTTAAGGGCATATCAGCATGAGATATCACTTCCTATCATTTATAATCGCTCATTTTTTGATGAATTTATAAATTTTTCTGCATCAGAAAATTTATACTATTCACGAGTTCGTTATCAAGAGGGAAACACTACGATAGATGACCATGCGAACTATTTTAGTAACTATCATAATCTCTCAGTAAGTTCAGATCTCTCTAAAAAATATGAAAACTTTATCCATAACATGCAGATAGGGGTAAGTTATATCATCCCTAGTGTGGATAACCAAAATGGGTATTTCGCAGATTTTATCCCTTTTAATCTTGAGCAAAAAAGTGTTCGTATAAAGTTTAATGAGTATTTTTATGATAATGATGGGCTTGATTTCTTAACACATCGTTTATCACAAAATATCTATCTTGAAGATACCGATAACAGTTTAGATGATCTTGAAAATGAGATTATTTATAAGTTCTCAAAAGATTTTTATGTTAGAAATACGATTATTTACTCTCATGAGCATAAAAAGTTAAAAAAGATACAATCAGGGTTATACTATAAAGACAGTTACAATAACATACGAATTGATCATACCTTTCAAGAAGCACTAGAAATTGATAAAATTAATTATTTAACTGCGAATCTCAGTAGAAAAATTGATAGACGCTATGAGGTTTTTGGTGGAATTGATTATGATTTTGACCTCTCTTTTACTAAAGAGTGGCGTGTGGGTTGGAGTATGAAAAAAAGGTGTTGGGATTATAATGTTCGATACGCTCATAGTGTGACACCTAGTCTTACTAGTGGAGGAACTCAGTCCCTTACAAGACAAACGATATATTTTTTTATAAGACTTGCAAATATCGGTGGGTTTGAGATGAAAAATGAAAAAGAGTCGGCATTGGAAAATTCGGAAATTTTACCAGATGTGCAACCAGATGATACGCCGGATATAGAGCCACAAGAGCAAGTAGAAGAGAAGTTAGAGGAGAAATTACCATGAATAGTGAGTCAAAAGTTGGTTTTTTTGTATTTTTAGGATTAGTGATGTTGTTTTTGCTTGCTACACAAGTAGGAAGTTTTAAGAATATGTCTAAAGAGGGTTATCATATCTATGCTGATATGGATGATGTATCGGGTCTTGATATCAACTCAAAAATCAAAGCAAATGGAATTGATATCGGGTATATTGAAACGCTTAAAATTGAGGGTAGCAAAGTGCGTACCCATATGTTTATCTATAAAGATGTAAAAGTGCCTTCAAACTCAGAAGTAAGACCACTGCAAGAATCAATGCTTGGAGGGAAATATGTTGCTTTAACGCTTGGCGATGAGAGTGGAGTTTTGAAAGATGGAGATAGTATAAAAAGTGGTGTACGCATGTCTGATTTTAACGATGCAAGTCATGCTATGACAGAGTCTGCAAATGAATTTAAAGCACTATCGCAAGATATTAGATTGTTGTTAAATGGAGACTCAAGAGAGCATTTACAAATGACTTTTGCCAACTTAGAAGGTATTACAACAGAACTTAGAAAATTTACACAACTTGACCATTTAAATAATATAACAGATAATTTTAATGAGATGGCACTGAAGCTTACTCAAACAGGTGATAGCTTTACTAAGGTTGCAGCTACCATCAATAATAAACTTCCAACAATTTTAAAAAACCTTGATATCCTTGTTAAAGATTTGAAATTTACAAGTTCTGAAATCAGGATGAAAATTCCTCAAGTGGCTGAAAAATTTGAAAAAATTGAACTAGACTTACAAGCACTTATCGATGATAACAAAGTACCTGTAAACAATGCAATTAATGCAGCTGACTCTTTTTTCTCCTCAGGTACTGAAACTTTTGATAAAGTAGATGACCTTTTAAATACGATTAATCAAGTGCAGCTTGAAGTAGCTATGCGTCAAGAGTACATGAGCAGTGATGAGGGTACAAAAGGGTTTCTATCACTTAATTATATCCCAAGTGATACCAAAGAGTTCCAGTTTGAAGTGGTAAGTGCTGATGATTATAGTCAAAGAGATGAATTTGATAATTTGATTGAGCCTAAAAAACATGATGAGAGTCAACTTCTCATTTCAGCACAAATTGCAAAACGATATGATGATTTGGTTTTAAGAGCAGGACTTATTGAAAATACAGCAGGGGCAGGAGCGGATTATTATCTTTTAAATGACAAATTTAAAGCCAGTGCTCAAATCCATGATTTTAACGCACAGTATGATATAAGAGGTGAAAATCCTCATGCCAAACTAAGTGCTCGTTACACTTTTTTAAAGCATTTAGATCTCTATGGTGGATATGATAACTTTTTAAATAAAGAGAGTGACAATGCCTTTATCGGTCTAGGCTTTCGCTTTTTTGATAATGATCTTAAAACCCTTATCATGAGTCAAAGTTTGGGAAGTATGGCAAATTGAAAAATGATGTGGTAGAGCTTATACATGAGGCACTTAAAACTTTAAATCTTCCTCCTTTGGTTTCTTATGAAGATATCAAAAGCCAGTATTATGAGCTATCACGTCGCCACCATCCTGATATTAATAAAGAAGATAGTAAAATGGTCGAGATTAACGAAGCTTATGCTGTTTTAAAGCAGTATGTTTTTCACTATAGATTTAGTTTTAGTGATGAAGAGATTATGAAACAGTTCCCAGAAGCGAGCCATGCCAGCAAATTTAGATTTTAATGACTATCTTTTTACCAATAGAGAGGATGCCTCTAAACAACTTTTAGAGATTTTACCTCGTGAATTGATGCAAAAAGAGGAGTGGTTGCTTTTGACTTTGGCTTCTGGTGCTGTACCTATGGCTGAGATGATTTCCTTAGAGTTTGGTTTGGAATATGATCTGCTTTTTATGGCTGCTATCTATGCACCAAACAATGATGAGTGTCAGATAGCAAAAGTAAGTGAACTTAAAGAGATAGTAATAGATCAAAATCTTGTGGATAGTTTTGAGATAACACTTGATTATATCTATGGAGATGCAGAGCGAAAACATCATGACGAGTTATTGAGTGATCAATATCAATATAGAAAATCATTACCACTCACCAGTATAAAAGATAGAAATATTCTTTTGATAGATGAGGGTTGTGAAACAGGGCTTAGAGCTGTTTGTGCGATAAAGTCTGTATTGGCTCATGGTGCAAGAAAGGTTTCACTTGCTACACCTATCGTAGCTGAAGATCTTTTCCATCAGCTAGAGATGCTGTTAGATGATATTTATACCAATTACAAAATTAAGGATTTTATAGAAGTTGATTATTATTATGAGAGTTTAGAGAAGTTTAAGAAAAAAGAAGTTAAAAAGATTTTAGAAAATAGTTTAAATTACGTACCATTTAAAGGAGAAAAATAGATGGGTTGTCAAGTAGAGATAAATGTTAACAATAAAAACGAGATATATGATATAGATAAAGTTGCAAAACAAGCAGCAGGAGCGGTATTAGCTAGAGTTGGAGATGCAGTTATTTTAGCTACAGTTGCAAGAGACGATAGGATGGTTGAAGAGGATTTTTTACCACTTACGGTTCATTATATAGAGAAGAGTTATGCGGCTGCAAAAATTCCTGGTGGTTATATCAAAAGAGAGACAAAACCAGGAGATTTTGAGGTATTAACTTCAAGAATTATCGATAGAAGCTTAAGACCACTTTTTCCAAAAGGGTATGCATATCCTACGCAAATTGTACTGTTTGTTTTAAGTGCTGACCCAGAGGTTGATTTACAAACTATGGCGTTAAATGCAGCTTCAGCGGCTCTGTATCTTTCAGATATTCCAGTTGATAAAAATGTTGCAGCAGTAAGATTAGGTAGAATTGATGGCAATTTTATCACAAATCCAACGACTTCACAGTTAGCTGAGAGTTCGTTAGATCTTCTTGTTAGTGGTACAAAAGATGAACTTTTGATGATAGAGATGAAAGCTATGGCAACAACGCATAGTGAAGTCATTTTAGAGCCTATGATGGGAGAAAATGCTGCACAATCAGTAATGACAACAAGAGAGATGAATGAGCTAAGTGATGAAGATACGCTAGAAGCTTTACAAATTGCTGGTGATGCGATAGCTGAAGCTAGTGCCGCTTATGAAGATGGTTTTAAATCACTTCAAAAACCAGTAGCCCAGCTAGAGTATAAAAGTGAGTTAAACCACGACTCTATCTTAGACTACATCGAAGAGTTTTACAAAAACGAGATAAATACAGCTGTAAATGAGATGGCAAAAAGCGAAAGAGCTTCAGGCTTAAAGACAATTGCAAAAACTATTGCAAATGATGAAACAGCGATAAAAGAGGGTTGGAGTAGTGACCTTATCTCTAACATGGTAGGGAAATATAAGAAAAATGTAGTGAGATCTATGATTCTTGAACAAAATGTAAGAGCAGATGGTAGAGGCTTGACAGAAGTTCGTGATATCTCTATTGAGACAAACATCTTGCCATCGGTTCATAGCTGTTGTCTGTTTACTCGTGGACAGACTCAAGCGTTAGTTACGCTTACTTTAGGAGATGGAAAATCTGCTCAAATGTATGATCTTTTGGCTGACAAAGATCCAAGATATGAAAACTTTATGATTCACTATAATTTCCCAGGATTTTCAGTAGGTGAAGCTTCACCACTTAGACCTCCAGGAAGAAGAGAATTAGGTCATGGAAACTTAGCAAAAAGAGCGTTAGAGCCTTCTATCGACATTCCAAGAAGTGAAACTATCAGACTTGTTTCTGAGATATTGGAGTCCAATGGCTCGTCTTCTATGGCAACAGTTTGTGGTGGAAGTTTGGCTCTTC
>JAOZKZ010000003.1:7970-34741 GCA_029935075.1 Campylobacterales bacterium | reverse complement strand
CATTTAGAGATATAATTGCTGTTTTACTATCATGAGTTTCTCCAGCTTTTAGTAGAATTTGACTTGGATTGCTCAGCTGGGTTAAAATTGTCATATCTATCATAGGTATACCATTTGGATCCTCTATGAGTGTCTTTTGTGCATCTGGAATATACTCTTTGTATTTTATTTTTGCAATTTTACCATCGATATCAAGTTGCATATCAAAATCATTTGAAGAGATTTTAGACATAAGTTTTGGAGTCTCAGCAGCATATATTTTACCCTCAACTCTCGTATCAAAAAGTACATAAGAGTCACTTGATCTTATAGTATTGCTTGTTTTGCCTTCACGAATATGCATAATCCCTTCATATCCAATATATCTTGTGATGGCTGCCCCTAAAAGGACGACTATAAAACCACTATGGAAGAGTACCTGTGGAATTTTATCTTTTCTAAACATGTTGTATTTAAACATGTTGCCAATAAGATTGATGACTAAAAGAATTTGCACAAGCTCAAACCATTTTGCTGTATAGATAACTGCCCATGCAGTTTCAGTTCCGTGATCATTTTCGATAAAAGTACCCATAGCACTCGCTACACCGAAGATGATTGTCAGTATGATCATAAGCTCCATAGAGAATAAAATCTTTTTTATATTTTTCAATAGTTCCCCCTAAAAAAAAGATATTTTAGCAAAAAATAGCAAATAAAAGGGAAAATATTCCTAAAATTAGGCTTATTTGTAGATATATGTGTAAAATTAAGAAAAAATTAAACTGTTTTGAAATGTAATAGGAAGTTATAGAATGTTAGCCGACAGTTCCGCAATTGTCGACTAACAAAGCAAAAAGTTCAAAGACCCGCATCTTTAAAAACTTTTCACATTCAAAAGGAGTGTTGAATGAATTTGTTTACTCTGAAAGTATAAGATACGAAAGTAAACAAATAGTTAATCACACTCTTTTTTTTCTATAAAGTATTGATTTTTTCTACTATAGGTGTTTTTATTCTAGATCTTTTTCTTTTTTGATTTGTTCTTTGTGAATTACTACTGGATTTATTACCCGAAATTTCTGTTAAAAAGTTATCTTTTACAGTAATAGTAACGACTCCGCCAATAGGTTTTAAATCTTTGTCATAATAAAAAGAGATAGGATTTGATGTTCCACTTTTTAGAAATGCATAAACATATAGGTTTACATCTTTGTCATAAGCTGCATCAATTATTTTTCCAGTAGCACTATAGACTTCTGAAGAATTGCTTGTATAGCTTCTATCTTCTTTTGTACTTGACTTAACTTCTTCTTGGGTCTTTTTTATAATAGGTGCATTAGCAGCCCCCTTAATGTCAGAATAGTCTTGACTTGTTGCTGATCTTACTTCAGTTGCAGAGTAGATATCTTCAAAAAATCCTTTGGATCTTGATGAACAACCTGAAAAGAGAGCTATTGTTAAGATTGTAAATAGTAAATGACGAAATTGCATGAGTTATCCTTTTAGGGAATATTATCTAAATTTTTTTAAACCATTCAATGGTGTCTGTTTCGTTTTGATATTGATGTAAATTTTTAAGGTTCAAATCAAGTTGAACAGTTTTTCCATTTTTAAAGGTTGGAGCTGTAAATATTAAGTAATTATCTATAATCTCACTAGTCTCTTTTAGTAAGACATCTGCTCCTTCAATCATAATAAAGCGATAGTTTTTAACCATATCAAGACTATTTGTAATGAAAACTTTTCGTTCCTTTACAGAGAATAGTGGAATCTCTTTATCAAAATCATCTCTTTTTGAGTAAATTAACACATCGGGAGGAGTTCCCCCACAAAGTCGACAATCTAATGTTGGTCTATCAATTCTAACTGTATTTCCACCAATTATCAATAAATCTATTTTTTGCCTTAGTTTATGTACATGTGTGCGAGATTCTATGGAACTGATGGTTCCACCTGTATAAACTCCATTTTTTGTAGTTGCCAATTTGAAAAAAATATATGGTTCTTTTTTTTGCCACTTTTTAAAAGGTTCTAAAAGTTGTTGACACTTATTTTCTAAAACTCCGTTGATAACATTTATACCATGTGACTCTAAAAGTTTTGCTCCACCAGATGCTTTTTTATTTGGATCCATTACTCCAATAACTATTTTTTTAAAGCCTAATGTTTTTATCAAAAGAGAGCAGGGTGGGGTACTTCCTGTATGATTACATGGTTCAAGTGTGACATAGATAGTAAAATCTTTAAATTGGTTATTGTGATTATCTAGAATATATTGATGTTTATCAGATGGATTGTTTATGTTAGAGATTTTTTTATCACCTAAAATCTCTAAAGTTTTACTAATTACATTTAGTTCCGCATGTGGATTTCCAGCTTCACGATGAGCATCAATGGCAATTAATTTTCCATAATTATCGAGTATTAGTGAGCCAACGGCTGGGTTAGGGTAGGTAAGTCCTTGGTATTTCCATGCCTCTTTTAGGCATAAATTCATATAGAAATTGTCATCTACCATTCAAAATAAGTTTTAGCCTTGATGATATCTGTAAGTGCAACTTCTTTTTCCACTTTTTCACCTTTATCATAGAGTGTAATGGTTTTGTTTTCAATTTTTAGTATTTTACATTTGAATTTTTCGCCATTAACGAGCTTTATCTTTACCAACTCATCTATTGAACTTTTAAAATGATCTATTGTTATTAGTTTTCTATCAATTCCTGGAGAACTTACTTCAAGTGTATATTCTCCACTTACAGGAGGGTCTATATCTAAAATTGGAGATATGATTTTTGTGATTTCACTACATTTATTTAGTGATACTCCCTCTTTTGAAGTGATAAAGATACGATATATTCTTCTATTACCCTCAGTGACAATTTCTGTATCATAAAGGCTCATGCCACTATCTTCAATAAGGCGTTTTAATGTTTGATTATCCATTGTTTTTATCTAACTCTTTCTCTATTTTTTTAAAGATTGCATCTATAGAATTCTGTTTTTCAAGTGAGTGGTCAAATTTAAATTTAAATTTTGGACAACGATACCATCCTTCAGCTTGTTTACAATAGTTTTCGATGTAGGAACTCGCTTGAGATAAATGTTTAACAATATATTTTTCATCAACTAAGTCTGTAAAAGATGGGTCTAAATAGACCTCTGCATCGTACTTTCCTCGAGAACATTTTACATCTAATACGGGTATTGTATTTATTTGTGGGTCTGACAAAGAGGAGATAGCCTCAGGGACTAGCTCTCTTAAAACAGATTCTACTCTTAGTAGCTTGACACTTTTATCCATTAGTCTAAAGTTGCTCGTTCTTCTACTTCTTTAAAGCTCTCTAAATAATCACCCGGTTTAATATCGCTATATCCAACAACACCGATACCACACTCGTATCCTTTAGAAACCTCTTTAGCATCATCTTTAAAGCGTTTAAGTGATGAAATCTCACCTTCAAATATTACAACACCTTCACGAATAACTCTTACTTTTGCACCTCTATTTATGACACCATCAGTAACAATACAACCTGCAATTTGACCTAGTTTTGGAACAGAGAAGACATCTCTAACTTCTGCTTGACCAAGATTCTCTTCTTTTATAATTGGAGATAACATTCCACCAAGAAGATTTTTAACTTCGTCTATCAAATCATAGATGACATTGTAGGTACTAATAGTTACACCAACTCTTTTTGCTTTCTCTTTTACACTTCCTGTAGGACGAACATTAAATCCAAGAATAACACAATTTTCACTAGCCTCAGCAAGTGTGATGTCACTTTCTGTCACCCCTCCTACACCTGAGCTGATGATATTGACTTTAACTTCTTCATTTCTCAGTTTTTCAAGACTTCCTTTGATAGCACCTAAACTTCCTGCAACATCAGTTTTAAGTATGACAGGTAAACTTTTGATATTGCCTTCTGCAATTTGTGCTCCAAGGTCTTCGATAGTTACTTTAGTTGATTTTGAAAGCTCTTTTTGTCTGATATAATCTGCTCTCTTATTTGCAAATTCTCTAGCAATTTTATCACTCTCTACACTTACAAGTGAATCACCTGCCGAAGGAACTTCACTAAGTCCCACAACAACACCAGGCTCTCCTGGTAGAATTTGTGTTAATTTTTCTCCATCTTCATTGAGTAGTAATTTTACTTTTCCATAGGCTACACCACAAACTACGGTATCCCCAATATTAAGTGTTCCGTTTTGCATGATGATTGTTGCAACTGCTCCTCTACCTCTCTCGATAGAACTTTCAATAACTACAGCTTTTGCTTTTGTCTCTCTGTTTGCTTTGAGTTCAAGAAGTTCTGCTTGAAGTAAAAGTACTTCTAGTAGATCTTCTACTCCCTCTCCAGTATGTGCGGATACATTGATAAATTCATGTTCTCCACCCCAATCAGTTGGCGTAACACCAAGTTTTGCAAGTCCTGCTTTTGCAAGATCTGGATTTGCACCCTCTTTGTCTATTTTATTGATAGCGATTACAAATGGTACATTTGCCGCTTTTGCATGTTCAACTGCCTCTTTTGTTTGAGGTTTTACACCATCATCAGCAGCCACAACTATAACAACGATATCAGTAGCTTGTGCACCACGACTTCTCATTTCTGTAAATGCAGCATGCCCTGGAGTATCGATAAAAGTAATGTTTTGTCCATTTTTTTCTACCATATAAGCACCGATATGTTGTGTGATTCCACCATGTTCACCTGAAGCTACTTTAGTTTCTCGAATCTTGTCTAGAAGTGAAGTTTTACCATGATCTACATGACCCATTATAGTGATAACTGGAGGTCTAGCTTCGCCTTCACCTTCACCTATTTCATAATCACTTTCATAATCAAACTCATCAAGAGGATTAACAGTTGTAACTTCAACTTCAAACTCTTCAGCTAAAATTTCAATAGCGTCTTTATCTAAAAAGTCATTTTTAGTAACCATGACACCAAGTGTAAAAAGCACTTTTATAACATCACTAATTGGTCGATTTAATTTCTCAGCAAACTCATAAACCCTGATATCTTCTGGAATCTCAATACTACTTACATTCACTATTTCAGGTTCCTCTTTTCTCTTTCTTCTCTTTTTTGATTTTCTACTAATACCACGAAACTGTGTAAAACTACTCTGTTTAGTTGCACGCATTTTTGTAGGATCAAATTTTTTCTTCGTAGCAGTTTCTGTATCAAAAGATTTTTTATCGGTAAAGTCAAAATCATGAAGAACAACCATCTCATCGTCACCGAGAATTTCAATAGTTGACATGCCTCCGCCTCCAAACATGTCGATTCTTTGTGAACCATCTTGTTTAGCACTTGCCCCTCTTTTTACTTTTTTCTTTTTCTTATGTACACCATCAACTATTTGAGGCATTTCGATCATTTTCTTTCTACCTGAGGTTGCAAAAGAATCAGCAACTGGTGCTGTTCTTTTCTTTCTAACGATGACTAAACCTCTACGTTTTTTAAGGCTTGATTGTGCTAAAGTCTCTTTTTTTGGAGCTTCCTCTTTAACTTCTTCTTTAACTTCAGTTTTTTTAGTTTTTTTAGTTACTTCGGTTGTTGTTTCTACTTTTGGAGTTTCTACTTTTGGTGGATTCTCTTCTTTAATAGGTTCTTCAACTTTTTTAATACTCTCTTTGATCTCTTCTTTTACAGGTATTTCAGTTTTGACCTCTGGTTCTTTCTTTACTTCTACCTTCGATTCAGTTTTTTCGACTTTGACTATAGTCCTTTTTTCAACTTTTATAGGTTCTGCTTTAGGAGTTTCTTTTTTTACAGGTTTTTTAGCTACTGGCTCGCTAGCTTTAGGTTCCTCTTTTTCAACTTCTTTTTTTGGTCCTTTGTAGACACCTGTTAATACATAGTCCATTAAGTTTCCAGCTTCTTCAGTTGTGACAGTACTATTTGCGGCCTTAACTGCTAAATCAACTTCTTTTGCTTTTACAAGTATCTCTTTTGCTTCCATGCCAAGTTCTTGGGCGATTTCACTAATTCGAACTTTATCCATCTATTAAACACTCCAGGTTTGTAATTTTTATCTCTTTTTTACATGCTCTGCTAAGAGCTTTTAGTAATTTTTTATCTTTTGTATCAAAACATGTCTGGCAAATATAAAAACTTCTACCAAAATTTGTATAATACATTAACATCTTATCTTTACACTGCAATCTTATTAAGTCGGTTTGAAGGGCTTTAGTTCTGCAGCTTATACACATCCTGATAGGGTTAGACATATTTAGATAATCTCCGTTGCATTATAGGTAAATATCCTTAAGAGAAGCTCTAAAAAGAGGACTAATCTTCTATCCTATAGCCAGTATTATTAAAATTGTAAATTTCTACTCTAAAATGTGGAAATTGTTCTTGCAATTTTTTCTTTAAATTTTCAGCTTCATCTTCATATACCATATTGAAAAATGATGATCCGCTGCCAGATAATGTACTCATAAGTGCTCCATTTAAAAGAGCAGTTTTTTGTACTTCAAATAGTTCTCTCATAGCACTCATTCGTACATATTGATGTAGCTTGTCTTGAGATGCCACTTGAAGTGTTTTCCAATCTTCATTAAAAAATGCTGCTGTGAGTACGGCACTATGAGAAAGATTAAATACTGTTTTTTGCATTGAAATATTTTTAGGCATCTTTGCGCGTGACTTAAAAGTTGACATGGGCTTATTTGGGATAACCATAATTGCTTTTAGGTAAGAGGGGATCTCTTTTTTTTGCGTAATCACTTTTTCGTTTCTAACAGTTAGTGAAGCGATAAACCCACCATGTACTGCTGGGGCTATATTATCTGGATGTGTTTCATAAAATAATGATTTATTTAAAATTGATTCACGAGACAATGATACACCTGCTTGATGGTATGCACTTGCAATTGCAGCGACAATTACAGCAGATGAGCTTCCTAATCCTCTTGAAAATGGTATATTGTTATAAAATTCAAATCGAAAATTATCTCTTCTTCCTACGAGTTTGATATAAAAATTGTAAAAGATGCTTACAAATTGGTTGTTTGTTTTTAGCTTTGGTCTGTTTGAGCCCTCTCCTTTGATGGAGATTGTTAAAAAATCAGAGGGTTTTATAGTTATTTCATTATTTAAATCGAGTGCTAAACCTAATGAATCGAATCCCGGACCTAAATTTGCACTTGTTGCCGGTACATATATTTTCAACTTATTGACCTCTTTAAATTGCCGGTAAAATATAAAGCGGTTCGTTATCCGTTGTGAAGCGTTTATCATCCAATCTTTTTGGGAGTTTGAATGCTTTAATCTTCTTAATTTCATCGTCAGTTATTTTTTGAGTTGAAATAATACCATCTTTTTTTATAAAATAAAGAGTCCCTACAGCTTTTATAGGAGAGTTTTCATTAAAATCAAACCCATCTGTAGCAAAAAGTTGCATATTTTTAGTGATTGTGAGTGTTTTTAAAAACAAGTAGGTAATTTTAATTGCCATGAAACTTCCTGGACCCCTTGCAAAATAGAGATTTTTAGGTGCATACTTTTTAAAAATAGTATTGAAAATTTTTGGTAATATATCGCTGGTTTTTTCTTTGCTAGTAAAGGTTTCTATTAAAGCTTTGTTTTCATACACACCAACTAAAAGAGGTGAGGTAAGTGAAACAACAAGTATATTCACCTCTTTTATGCATAGACCTTTGAAAATGAAGTATCAGTTTCACTCTGTAATTCTTTGATTTGATAGTTCTCAGGTGAGCTTAATATCTCTTTAGTAAGTAAATGATTTAAATGGTGGCTTCCTGCAAATGATTCGTATTTTCCAATATAGGGCATGCCTAACAGGGTTAAGTCTCCAATGGCATCAAGAATTTTATGTCTTACAAACTCATTTCCAAACCTAAGTCCATCTTCGTTGATGATTTTTTTATCATCTAGTACGATTGCATTGTCAAGTGATGCACCAAGAGCAAGATTGTTGGCTCTTAACATTTGTACATCTTTTAAAAATCCAAAAGTTCTAGCCCTTGAGATTTGTTCGATATAACTTTTTTTACTAAAATTAAAGTGGTATTTTTGAAATCCGATAGCGGGGTGTTTAAAATCAACGGTGAAAATAAATTCACTATTGTTATCTGGTGTTATTTTTGAGTATTTATCTCCATCTTTTACCTCTACCTCTTTAGTGATTACCATTACTTTTTTATAAGCATTTTGTTCTACAATCCCAACTTCATTAAGCATCATACAAAAGCTTGCAGAACTTCCATCCATGACAGGTACTTCTGCCGCACCAATTTTTATGAGTATATTATCAATGCCAAAAGCGTAAATGGCAGATAACATGTGTTCAATGGTAGATATTTCGTTGCCATCTTTTGCAATGACGGTTGCCATTTGAGTATTTACAACATTTTCTGGTTTTGCTTCAATATAAGTTTTTGTGTCTGTTCTATAAAAGACAATTCCACTATTTGGTTCAAGTGGATGAAAAGAGAAGGGGACTGGCTCGCCTTTGTGAAGACCGATGCCAACACCTTCAATTTTCTTCTTAATTGTAAGTTGCTTCAAAAAATATCCTTTATCATTACCCCCGAAGGAGTACGGGTAATCTTTTTTAAATTACCGTTAAATTGCTCACGCTCTAAAATATCACCGTTAAAGACGATATGACCTTTACCTAAATCTTTTACAATCATGTAGTTTCCATCACACTGAACAAGTCCATCAATCGTACCGTAAACTTCTACATTACCTTCAGCCATGACCTTGGATGCACTATTAACTCTACCAAATATAGTGACATCCCCAGCATGAATAATCTCTTCACCTGAACGCACAGGTCTCTCTAAAAGAAGGGTTTTTACCTCTTTTGTATGTGCTACTGTATCTTCTATTTGTGAATTGATTGTGATTTTATCTACATTTTTTTGTATAGACTGCTCACTTGTGCCCATTATATCACTTTTAGTATCACTATCTGACTTAGAATTTATTTTTATATTGCAGTTTTCAGCAACTATAAAGCATATATTATAGTTTTCAAGATATATTTTTATTTTTTCTGTAACATCTCCACTAAGAACGAGAATATACTCTTTTAACAATACCAAGTTTTTATCCATGTAGGGATAAAAATCTCTTTCATGTTTTATATTTATATCAAAAATTCTTACAGTTTTCTGTTTTGCTTTTATCATTTTGTCCTACTTGTCAATCATTTTTTTAGCACCATTTATAACATCGGTGATATTGGTCTGTATCCATTTTGAATCCATCCACTCAGCAGGTCTTACAAAAACACCTTGTACGAGCATACTGATATGCAAATGGTCTCCAAGTGCAAGTCCTGTTGCTCCTGTTCTTGCACCAACTTCACCAGCTTCTATCAAGTCTCCACGTTTCACCATGATGGTTGAAGTATGTCCATAAAGTGTATAAAGACCTAAGCCATGGTAGACAATCAAGTTGTTTCCATAGATACCGTTATAGTTGGCGTATACACAAACTCCTGGGTTTGTAATCCTTATATCGTCCATTTTTATACTTGCAAGATCTAATCCCAAATGGTAAGCTTCACTAATCGTATTGTTTTTATCTTTATAATAATAGTAACGATGATCACCAAAACTACCAACCACTTTTCCATTACGGAGTGGATAAAAAGGTTTGATATCAAAATTGCTAATGAGGTTTGAATCGATTTTTGTTGTAATGTCTTTAATTAATTTATCATTTTCATCTCTATAAGTCCTATTGATAAAATCAAGTTTTTCTGTAGGAGATAAATTCTGCGTTAATTCTGGACGATCCTCTGCTAAATCAGAGATTTTACCATTTATGAAACGCTCTTTAGCCTTGAGATAAGAGGTTCGGTATTTTTTATTTTTTAGAAAAAAGCTGAGTCTTGACCTTGTTTTGTTACCTGCTTTATCTATAGCAATCACTTTTGCTGAAAAACGCTTTTCAACCAAAGGCCATGCTACTAGTACTGCATAATACCCATCTTTATAAAATTTAGTCGGATAGAATTTTTTTCCAAAGTTTGTTTCGATATAAAGCTCTTTAAGATTTTTATCATCAGCTTTAAATATCGCCAATGCCACTCCACCCTTTGTAATTCCGTAAGAGGTTATGAGTGAAAAAACATCAGGTTTTTGATTGTCTATTGTTATAATTGACTCTTTTTGTGTGCTGTTTCCAGATAAGAAGTTCCATTTGCTGTTGTCAGTTGCTTTAATCGTGAGCTTTAAAAGGTCTTTGGCATTTGGTAGTCCAATCTTTGGGTACTCAACATTTAGTGTATAAGATTTTTGTAAACTTTTAAAACTCTCATCAGCAATTTTGATACTATTTGTGCCATCCGTTAAAAAGGCTTGGATATGACTTAGTCCTGTGTCATCAGATATTGTAACTTTCATCGCTTTATTGGAGTTCCAGTATTGTGATTTTACTAAATTTACAACAGGTGGATTTTTTTCAAACATCGGAGAGTTAAGTTTTGAGTATGCCCAAAGAGCGATACCAATGAGAATCAGTAAAACTAGAAGTAAACCTAGTGAAAACCCTCTTTTATGTTTGTGTTGATTCATGCTTTTGCCTTCTCTATAATTTTTTTAATAATTGTTTCTAAGTTTGTTTGAGGAGTTTCAAATCCTGCAGCTCTTTTATGTCCGCCACCACCAAAAGATTGTGCAATACTTGAGACATCAAGATGATTTTTGCTTCTTAATGATACTTTAAATGTTCCATCTTTCTCTTCCATTGCAAAGATAGCTAACTCTACAGTTGCTAAGTTTCTTAGTATATCTACCAAATGCTCACTATCATGTTTTAGTGCACCAGTTTTTTTTAAATCCTCTTGTGTGATTGTACCAACTGCAATAGTAGCATCATTTAGTAACGCAATGGAATTGATAAAAACAGCTGTAAGACGTGTTTTTGCTAAAGAGTTTCTCATTTTTAAGTTTTGCGATATCTCTGCTGGATTCACACCTTTTGAGATAAGTTTTGCTGCGTATTTAAAAGCCAGTTCATCCGTGTTGGAGTGGATGAAAAAACCTGTATCTTCAGCAAGTCCTGTATAAATACAGACTGCTTCATCTTTAGTGATAGCGTGGTTGAGCTCTAAAACCTCATAGGCGATAAGCGTGCAACTAGCACAAGAAACATCTATTATATTGATATCCCCATACATGGTATTACTTTTATGATGGTCAATATTTATAATTTTAAAATCGCCTTTTTCAATACCAAGACGGTCAAAACTTCCACAATCAAATGATATCAATAGGTCACATTTAGCAGGAAGGGCATTTTTTATCTTTTTAAAATTTGGTAAAAAGTCATATTTATCTGCTATTTCTGAGCTTGTGTTTACCAATGAAACATTTTTACCCATCTGTTTAAGTGAGGGATAAAATGAAAGAGCAGATCCTAGAGTATCACCATCTGGATTTATATGTGTAATAAGTGTGATATAGTGGCTCTCATCGATGAGCTTCCAGACTTGTTCGTGCAACGAGATACCTTCATATTGTTTTTTCACAAGTTTAGTGAAAAGTTACTAAAAAGATGTTTAGAAAATTTTTTTACTAAAGTGCTTTATTTTTACTCTTAAAAACAAAAGCCAATACTTCTGCAACTACTTTATAAAGGTTCTCTGGTATTATTTCATTTAATTCCGCTGAGCCGTAAAGTTGTCGTGCAAGAGGCGGGTTTTCTATGATTTGGATAAGATTTTCTCTACCAACCTCTTTAATTTTGAGTGCGATATTGTCAATACCCTTTGCTACCACTACAGGTGCTTGCTCTCTCTCTTTATCGTATCTCAATGCCACAGCATAGTGCGTTGGGTTTGTGATAATCACATCTGCACTTGGAAGTTCGCTCATCATCCTCTTTTGTGCAATTTGCATTTGTACTTGTCTGATCTTTGCTTTGATGTGTGGATCACCCTCCATCTGTTTGTATTCATCTTTTATCTCTTGTTTGCTCATCTTCAAATCTTTAAAGTATTGATATCGCACAATCATAAGGTCAACCATTCCAAGTACAAAAAAGATAAGCAACATAATCAAAACTAAAATGATAACTTTACTAGTAAGCCAATGCATCTGTCCCATCAAGCTAAAGTTTATTACGCTTGGGAGTTCTTTGATATATTCTAAGAGAAAATAAAATGCTATAGAGAAGACGATGATGACCTTTGCAGTAATTTTAATCCCCTCGATTAATTTCTTCATGCCAAAGAGTTTTCCAAAACCTTTTATAGGATCAATTTTTTTCAAATCAGGGGTAAGAGGCTTAGTAGTAAAAACAAAACCAAACTGCATAACAGCAGCTATAATACCAGAAAGTGCAACTATAGATGCAACAGGAATAATCATAATAACTAACTCTTTCAAAGAGACAAAGCCTATCTGAAAAATAACATTTTTGGTTAAAGGAATTCCAATATAGGAGATATAATACTCATAAAGATAATGTAAACGACTTGTGATAAAGGAAGAAAATGCATAAACAACAATTACAGCAACTAAAAGCGTTACAAAGCTGCTAGTGTCTTGACTTTTAGGAACATTTCCCTCTTTTCTAGCATCTTCAATTTTCTTGGGGGAGGGTTCTTCAGTTTTCTCCATATCATCAGCCATATATGTTTAACCTCCCTTTTCGTAACATTGTTGGGATTATCTCACAAAATAGATGTAAGATTGTTAAAAGAAATTTATTAAAGACCGATATTTTATAAAGTTATACAAAAAGGAAGTTGTATGTATTATTTTAATGATAAAGAAAATATGAATTTGATAGATGCTTTCATAAGAGTGATAGGTGCATCTGTTTTGTTTTATATGGGGATTACCCAAGACCAGATTTTGTTATTTCCAATTTCTGCTTTTCTGCTTTTTACGGCAGTGAGTAAATCGTGTATCTTTTATTCACTATTTGGTATCAATAAATCTATATTAAAACTCAATTATTATCTTAATTTTTTACCAAAATACAATCCTTCACCTGTCTTTATTTTTACAGCCGAAGGGGAAATTGGTTTTCAAAACAGTATGTCAAAAGAGCTTCTTCCAGAGATAAAAAATATCAATAGTTTTGGAATTCATAATTATTTAGATATCTCATTTGTGCAGTATAAAAAAGATGATTTGACATATCAGGTTAATGTTAAATATGTAACTCAAATGAATGCTTTTTTTGTTTATGTTACAGATATTAGTGCGGTGATAAATTTACAAACTGAGATAGAAGAGACGCAAATTGAGATTGTTGATCTTATGGGTATGATTGGAGAGACAAGGTCTAAAGAGACGGGAAATCATGTTAAAAGAGTGGCTGAGTATTCTAAACTGTTGGCACTGAAACTTGGACTTAGTGAGAGAGAAGCTGAGATGATTCGTGTGGCAAGTCCCATGCATGATATAGGAAAAGTAGGAATTCCAGATGCAATTTTAAATAAACCTGGAAAGTTAACTTATGAAGAGTTTGAAATCATGAAAATGCACTCGGAATTGGGGCATGATTTACTCAAAAACTCACAAAGAGATATTTTAAAAATTGCAGCGATTGTAGCACATGAACATCATGAAAAATATAATGGAAAAGGTTATCCACAGGGTTTAAAAGGTGAAGAGATACATATTTATGGTCGTATTACTTCTGTGGCTGATGTCTTTGATGCACTTGGGAGTGAGCGTGTTTATAAAAAAGCGTGGGATTTGGATTGTATTTTAAAGCTATTGAAAGAGGAGCGTGGTGTTTCGTTTGATCCTCAGATTATAGATTTATTTTTAGAAAATTTAGAAGAATTTTTGGTCATTCGTGATAGCTATCAAGATGTTAGTGAGAGAGATCTTTTAAATGCAATTTTAGAGGAAGAGACTACAGTTGCCTAACCACAGATAAATTTTTATCTGTGGTCAATTCTCATTGAAAAATCAATCCAAACCGCTTTATGTATCAAACTACCACTACTGATAGCATCTACACCTGTTTTTGCAAATTCGACAATATTCTCTTTATCAACATTTCCACTAGCTTCTATTAGAACATGTGGATGGTTTTTATTTCTATACTTTACTACTGTTTTGATATCTTCGACATGCATGTTATCACACATGATGAGGTCTGCCCCAGCACTCATGGCTTCATGTGTTGCTGCAATATCTTCACACTCTATCTCTATCTTTGAAGTATAAGGGATTTTTTTTCTGGCAATGGCGATAAACTGATGTAAATCATCAATAGCTGCTAAGTGTGTATCTTTAAGCATTAGACAATCATCAAGTCCAAGTCTATGGTTTGTTCCTCCGCCACATCTTACAGCGTATTTTTCCATCACTCTTAGCCCCGGTCGGGTTTTTCGTGTATCTAAAAGTTTGATATTATACCCTTTTACAAGTTCACAGAATGAGGCGGTGTTTGTAGCAATTCCGCTACAGTGTTGCATAATATTTAAGATAACGCGCTCATACATCAAGACTTTGTTTGCAGTACTTCTCACATAGATGATAGTATCACCTTTTTTAATGGTATCTCCATCAAATAGCAAAAATTCGATATCAATATGTTCCATCTCTGCTAACTCTTGGATGTAGAGTTTCCCAGCAAATACACCGTCTTCTTTTGCAATTACTTTTGCTTCTACCATTCTTCTGTCACTTACAAGCGAAAATAAATCCCCTCGACCGATATCTTCTAAAATAGCTTCTCGTACTGTCTCTTTTACCCTCATATCTCAAACATCCTCTCTAAAGCAATTTTTGCCCATTTTGCAACTTCTGGTTCCACCTGAACTTCATTGGTTATCTTATCGTCTTCGATAGATTTTAGCGTGTTGTAAAGATCTTCAAGTGTTGTTTCATTCATGGTCGGACACTCTGGTTTTGTGGATGAAAGTACATAAGTGTTTTTATCTCTTAATCGATTTACGAGGTTAAACTCAGTACCAACGGCAACTTTTTGTTCAGGGTCTAACTCTTTTATGTATTTGATAATCTGACTCGTTGAACCTACAAAGTCAGATGCCTCACAAACTTCGGGTTTACACTCAGGATGTGAGATAATCTTTATATCGTCATATTTGTTTCGATAAAACTCAATATCATCAACATCAAAAAGCTGATGCACAGAACAAAAGCCGTTATAACAGATGATATCAGACTCTTTTGGATCAGTCCCATCACCGATAACACATGATTTGAGTCCCATCATGATTGCGATATTTTGCCCTAAACATTTATCTGGAACAAAGAGGATTTTCTTTCCACTTTTTAAACCTTTTTCGATAATCTTTTTAGCATTTGAACTGGTACAAACCATACCACCCATCTCTCCAACTTTAGCTTTTACCTCTGCTGATGAGTTGATATAAGTGATAGGTAAAATATCTTCTTTTTCAATACCCGATTTTTTAAGAAGTGCAACACTAGTGTCATAATGTTCTCCATCAATCATTCTAGCCATGGCACAACAAGCGATTTTTGGCATAAGCACTCTTTTTTCAGGAGATAAAATCTTAACGCTCTCTCCCATAAAACCAACACCACAAAATATAAGATATGGATTATTATCTTCCATTGCCATTTGGGCTAGTTGTAGGCTGTCTCCTGAGATATCTGCCATATCAAATACTTCATCTTTTTGATAAAAATGTGCAACGATTGTGACATCTAGTTTATCCTTAAGTCGAATTATCTCTTTTTTATACGCTTCATTTGTCAATTTTTAAATCCTCATTTAGATTGGTTTAGGTATTATAGCAACTAAACCTAGATTGTACAATAAAGCATTCCGTCTAGAATTTGTGCTTTGCATTAGAAATTTTAGACGGAATGCTTTATTATACAATCTAGATTACTAAAATTAATTAGGATTTAAAAATTGGAATTTCTATCAAATACAAATGTACAACTATATATCATGGCTTATCTCATTGGAAGTATTCCATTTGGACTTCTTTTAGCAAAATATATTGGCAAAGTAGATATCAGAAAAGAGGGTAGTGGAAACATTGGTGCGACAAATGTACTTCGAGTACTTAAAGAGAAAAACCCAGCACTTGCAAAAAAATTAGGGGGAACTACTTTAGCCCTTGATGCACTTAAAGGTGTTGTTGCACTTATCATTGGACATCTATTGGGTGCTAGTGAAGCGACTATGTGGGCAATTGCAGTATTTGCTGTGATTGGACACTGTTTTAGTATATTTTTATGGGGAGAGGGTGGTAAAGGTGTGGCTACTGGTTTGGGTGTATTGATGTATATGATTCCCATCTGTGCATTAATTGGTATCGCTACTTGGCTTCTTTTTGCTAAAGTTTTTAAAGTTGTCTCTTTGGCATCTTTGATAGGTGTTGTTGCGGCTGTGGGTTCTTCATTTATACTTCATCCTGATATGGTTCATACACCCGTTGTCATAATTGGGTTAATTATATTTTACAAACATTCAGAGAATATCTTTAGACTTTTTTCAGGTGATGAGGGAAAGATAGCGTAAGTAATACTCATCCTAACCTTAAATTCCCTCTTTTGATGGACTTTAAAGCTGTTAGATTTAGTTATTGAAAATTGAAGCCCTACCTGTAGGTAATGCAAGATTTTAAATGGCTAAAGATGACAGCTTTAAAGTTCACCCAAAGGGCAAGTGATAAGTCGCCGTATATTAAACAAAATAGTCTTGAATTGCAAAAAGCAGTCCTGCAACTATTTTCTTCAATCTACAACGACTTCTCACTTGTCAAAAGAGGGAATTTAAGGTTAGGATGAGTATATGTATACCATATATATAGAAGATTTAAAAGTTGAAGCTATTATCGGGATACTTCCAAAAGAACGAAAAAAAACTCAAGAGATTGTCGTAGATTGCGAGATTGTTTATGAAAAAAAATTAGATGAGTTTATCAACTATGCAGAGGTTGTCTCTCTTATAGAGACCATGTTAGTAGAGCGGAAATATGGCTTAATAGAAGATGCTTTAGAGGAAATCATAGATATCTTAGCAAAAAAATTTAATCAGATAAAAAGTATAAAACTTAAACTTTTAAAGCCTCAAATTTTGATTAATTGTACCGTTGGGGTTTCTCGCTTCAGGAAAATTTAAAAAAAATTTAAAAAAACTTTAATTTTTGACAAATTTATGATATAATTCAGAAAAATTTTACAAAGGCAAGGAAAATAATGAGAATACTCATAGTAGAAGACGAAGTTACACTAAATAGAACGCTAGTAGAGGGTTTACAAGAGTATGGCTATCAAGCAGATAGTTGTGAAAATTTTAAAGATGCAGAGTATTATATAGGAATTAGAAATTATGATTTAGTGCTTACTGACTGGATGCTTCCAGATGGTGATGGCGTAGAGTTAGTGACGGCAATAAAACAAAAAACTCCAAGAACTGCTTGTGTAGTTCTTTCTGCAAAAGATGATAAAGAGAGCGAAATTAAAGCACTTAAATCTGGTGCAGATGACTATATCAAAAAACCATTTGATTTTGATATCTTAGCAGCAAGATTAGAGGCAAGACTTCGATTTGGTGGGACTAATGTTATCAAAATTGATGATTTAGTAATTGATCCAGATGAAGAAAAAATTACTTATAAAGGTCAAGATATCGAGCTTAAAGGTAAACCTTTTGAAGTTCTAACGCACCTTGCACGACACAGCGACCAAATTGTATCAAAAGAACAACTTCTAGATGCTATTTGGGAAGAGCCTGAGCTTGTAACTCCAAATGTAATTGAAGTTGCGATTAACCAAATTAGACAAAAAATGGATAAACCTTTAAACATCTCTACAATCGAAACAGTTAGACGAAGAGGTTATAGATTTTGTTATCCCAAAAAAGTATAAAGAGAAAGTTCCTTATCCAATTAGTTATCGCTTCGGTGATACTAATTGTGATCTTTTCAATCATTCTTTATAATTATATTAAAATTTCTATCTTAGATGATACGATGCAAAGTCTCAAAAGTGAGGCGGTGTTGTATATCAAAAACTCAAAACAGAAGATGCCATTTTCCAAAAGAAATAGTGTAAATGTATTTGACCCTTCTGCTCAATGTGGTCCAGATAAGAGTAGTGTAGTTATTAGGGTTGATAAAAAAGAGGATATCTCTTATGAGCAGTATGAAAAAGATGGAAAGAAATATTTGAGTATTTTTCATATTTTTAATCCTACAAGATCTAGTTATCTAAAGATCGAGAGAGATGTGACTGGAACTGATAAGCTTCTTGGAAATATTTTAAAAAGTATCGTACTTGTTAACTTCTTAACACTATTTTTAATTTTAGCATATGCTATGTTTTTATCAGAAACACTACTCCATCCTGTGAAGTCTATCACAAGAAGATTAGCACGAATGAATGAAAACTTTTTAGAACCTATCGAAATAAAGACTCTTCCTGATGAGTTTATACCGCTTGGAGAGAGTATCAATAAACTGATTGATAGAATTCAAAATTTTGTAAAGTACCAAAAAGAGCTTTTTATAGGAACGGCACATGAGCTTAAGACTCCGTTGGCAGTTATGAAAGCTAAAAATGAAGTGACCTTGATGAGAGATCGTCAGCCAGAAAAATATCAAGAAACTTTAAAACTAAGCAATACAACTATAGATGAGATGAGTAGCATGATTAGTTCGATTTTAGAAATTGGTCGTCAAGAGGGTGCTCAATTTGAAAAGCCTGTTGAGGTAGACTTAGTACAATTTTTAAAAGATAAATCAAAAGATTTTACACTTATCGCTAAAAATGTGGGTAAAAATATCTCTGTTGATTTAGAGCCTGAAAAGTACTGTATCGTTTCTCAGCCGACTTTACTGATGCATATCTTACAAAACTTTGTTCAAAATGCTGTAAAATTTACACCTGAAGGTGGAACGATTCATATCAAAAGCAGACTTGATGGAGATGATTTTAGGATTGAAGTTATTGATGAGGGTGAAGGTGTTGATGAGGCTAGTGATCTTTTTGCACCATTTAAAAGAGTGGGTAACAAAGGTGGAGCCGGCTTAGGTTTATTTTTGGCAAAAGGTGCAGCGGATGCAATAGGAGCAGAGCTTACTCTAAATAATAGAAAAGATACTAAGGGTGCTGTTGCTACTGTTGTATTAAACTCTAGAAATTATTGTCCTATGGATGATGACATGAAGAGTGGCGGAATTTTTAGTGCATTTAAGAAAGATGTCTAATCATTGTCTTTAAAAATTATTGATGAGTGTATTGCATGTGATGCTTGCGTAGAAGCATGTCCTACTATTGCTATCGAGGCTGCAGATCCTATCTATGTCATTGAGTCTGATATCTGTTGTGAATGTGTAGGATATTTTGATAAACACTCTTGTGTAGATGTCTGTCCAGTTGATGCAATTATAATCGATAAAGAGATAGTAGAGAGTGAAGAAACTTTACAAATTAAATACGAAAAGAGCGTAAGTAGTTAAATGGCAAAACGAACGGCAATAATTGACATCGGTTCAAACTCCATCTCTTTGGTGATTTATGAGAAAAGTTCACGATATGCTTTTCATCTGATAGAGAAGCTAAGAAGTAAAGTTAGAATAGGCGAGGGTGCTTATGAAAATGGTGGTCATCTAAGAGATGAAGCAATGGATGATGCTTATGATACCTTGGAAGATTTCTTATCAGTAACAAAGAGTCTTAATTGTACTAAAGTATTGAGTGTTGCAACTTCAGCACTTCGTGATGCTCCAAATAAAAAAGTTTTTTTAAAAAGAGTAAGTGCTGGGCTGAAATTAAACATAAAAATAATTGATGGTCAAAAAGAGGCTTATTTTGGAGCCGTTGCAGCACTAAATTTATTACCTAAAATTAAAGATGCCACAACTATTGATATCGGAGGTGGTTCAACTGAACTTGCTAAGATTGAAGATGGGAAGATTGTAGATACTATCTCTTTAGATATCGGAACTGTACGATTAAAAGAGCTGTTTTTTGATAAGAAAAAAGAGTATTCACATGTCCAGTCTTATACAGATGAAATTTTAAAACAACTTCCTGATACATTTAAAAGTTCAAATATTATTGGTATAGGTGGTACAATCAGGGCTTTATCTTCTGCTATATTAAAAGATACTGAGTATCCAATAGACTCTCTTCACTCTTTTGAATACTCCTACCAAGAACATAAAACCTTTATAGAAGATGTAGCCCAATCAGAAGTTTTAAAACTCAAAAATACTTCAATTTCAAGAAGCCGTTATGATACGATTCGAGAAGGAAGCTCAATCTTTTTTATGGTCTGTCAAAAGCTTGGTGCTCAAAAGATTATTACAAGTAAAGCAGGGGTTCGAGAGGGTGTTTATCTAAGTGATATTTTGAGAAATTGTAACCATACCTTTCCTCATAATTTTAATATCAGTATCAGAAGTCTTGTAGATAGATTTGCACTTTATAGTAAAAATATAGCACAAGTTCAAAAAACAGCACTTTCCATTTATGATAAAACTAACCATGTTTTTGACAAAGATGGTAGATATAAAGAGATACTTGCAATGAGTTCAAAGCTTTTACTCATAACCAGACGGCTAAATATCTACTCAAATTCTGATATGAGTTTTAGTTTTTTAGTTGAAAATCTAAACTTTGCACTCTCACATGAAGAGAAAATTTTAATTGCTCTTATCCTAAAATACGCACATCAAAATGAGGTAAGTGAAAAAGAGATAAAGAAATTTGGGAAGCTTTTGCCTTCGGTAGAGGTTATTCAATGGCTAAGTTTTATTCTCTCTTTAACTGTTTGCATCAATAAAAATAAGAAAATTCAAAAGATAGAGATTTCATTTGATGAAAATGAACTTTATGTTAAAAGTGAGTCAAAAATGTTTTTAGCTTCTCAATGTATCAAGAAACTGGAAAAACCAGCTTCTTTTGCGATAGTGATAACCCCTACCAGTTAACGTTCCTAGTCGTGATAATCTTCTTCCATGCCCCATTTGGTACATCATCACTATTAATAAACTCCCAAGAAACTGTATCAATATCTTTTAAATTCAGATAATCTTTAACCGCCGGTGAGACATCAAGTCCTGCATTGTTGTTTATTGAACTTTTTGGATTTTTTGTTCCAAAGACATAATCTTTGTCATCTTCTCCAAAAGGTCCAACATCTTCCCATTGGGCATAAGCTACTTTTCCATTTTTTGTTATTTTTATCCATCGATTTTTACAGATAGATTTTGATTGGCTATCATTTTTAGATGCCCATGGTATATAGGTTAAAATATCCTCTTTTTTAGTGGAATCATGGTTGAAATCATTATATGGTAGTGCAAAATAAAATGGATTTTCACTTGGTGTAAATGTAGTAGGGTGGTTTAAGGACCTGCTATTTGGTGTATCAACTCCACCATAATTTTCCATCCACATGCCATCCCATGCACTTGCTAGGTTTGGGATATGGTGATTGTCGTTATGGCTCTCTTCGCCAACCCAAAAAAGTGTTGTTGTTATGTTTTTATGTATGATATATCCACCTTTATTTACTGCTACTCTGTCGGATACACTTCCGCATCCAAGGAGCAGAGCCAAGATACTTATTGCTAATAATTGTTTCATCATTTCCTCTCTCTTAAAGTGATATATACTGTTGTTACACTATTTGGTTTTAAGTAGTTTAGTTTTAGTTTTACGGCTGATCTATCTTTTATATATTTTTTTACATGGGTCTGCTTTGAACTAATTGCTGTTATTCTTAGGTTTGGATTTTTAAACAGTTTGCAGTGGAAGTTTTGTACTCTAGTGTTATTATTGTTTACGATGTCTAGGATTATTTGGTTATCTGACTTTACATATGATAGTTCTATGTTTTTATTTTGTTTAACCTTTTTTGCGATTGTGCGACCGTTCATAGGTGTAAACTCTGTATGTTTCTTTAGGTACTTGAAATAATCCTCAACTATGTTTATATTGCTTTTAAATGCAAACAGATGGGTATGGATACTTAAAGTATAAGCTGCATCAAGTCCTGTTACAAATTTTGACTCTTTTATGATTTGGTTTACAATTTGATCTCTTCCCCAGTCTAAATTTATCAGATAACTGTAGTCATCTGTACCATGTCGAGGTATTACTAAAAGGTTTGTCTGTTTTTCATCATATCGTGGATAGAGATACTCTTGAGATGCACCTAAAACATAGTTAAATCCACCAGCTGAGAGATGTTGTTTCATCAAATCATCTAACTCTTCACGAGGGGGTCTAAATCCTGTTATTGGGTGAGGAGATAGTTTGTCAAGTTCAAGTTTGGTATCGCTTGTCTCTTGAATTACAAATGCTTCATCTGTTTCAATTATCTTTTTGTGAGATTTGCTATGAGATGCAAATTCCATAAAAGGGTTTTTGGAGATTTTTTTCATCATGCTTTTATGCTCTTGTTTTTGTGCTAAATCTGAAACGACAAAGGCAGTTACGGGAATTTTATATTTAGATGATAGGTCGCTAAATTTTTTAAAATTTGTGAATTTGTACTCTGTATCTTCAGAGATAAATACAACTTTCTCTTTATCGATGTAGGGAAATTTTCCGATGACCACATCAGATGATAGAAAGTTTATAATGGAGGTCATGATACTTTTAAATTCAACTTTTTTAGAATCATAAAATATAGTGCTAGGAAGGTTTGAGTAGTACCATTTACCTTTTCCATAATACCCATGCCATGCACAACCTGATTCATCAAGTGTGAGTGATTGGACTTCATTTTTATCCACGGGAGGACTTATTTGACCATAGTTTGTCATAAAAATATCAGGTTTTATAGTTTTAGGGGTTTTAAAAATAGGAATATTTTCATATGCCATAGCATCTAATAAAACACCACTATTTTCGTTATTGATAGGAGATAGAAGCCTTTGTGTTATGTTTAAACCCTCTTTAAAATAGAGGTAACTTTTCTCACTACTTATCTTTAATTTAGTGATATCTTCAACAAAGCTACTTCCTATAAATTTACCACTCTCATTACTAAATCCAGAGGTAAAGTTAAAAAAGAGATTTCCACCATTTTGTATAAAACTTTTGATACTATTTTTACTCTCATCTTTAAGAGCAACAGCGTCAGATACTACAAGTAATGCATCAGGTGAAAGCTCTTTTATCTCACTCTCATTGATATACTTTACACTATTGCCTAAAGAGCTAATATAACTTTTTAACTTATCTAGCTTTAGGGTATAGCTACCTTTATCACTACTATTTTGGTGGTATATCTTGGCAGTTGTACTAGACTTTAACATGTATACTTTTTTGCCACTTACAATTGGTGCTAATGCATTGTAACCAATAGGCTCTTTTTGTTGTAACTTGTAAAATATAGAGACCAAAACAGCAAAAAGTACTAAACTAGATAGTACCATTTGTCTTCCATAATTGTCCTCTTGTTTTTGAATGCTGTTTACCATAATAACTCCTTCTCTTCAAAATAGAGTGTTTTCTCTTTCTCTTTTGGTTTGTTAGATGTTGTGTTATAACTTACCACTCTTTTCTCTCTTAACTTGTATAATCTATAAGCCACAACACCAAACACCATTGTCAAAGTTGTAATAAATACAACCACATAGGAGAGTATCTCCAATATATTATAATCCATCATATTCTTCCTTTTCTATCTAATTTTCCCCAACTCATGGAGACTCCGTTAAACTCTTCAATTGTTGCTAAAATCTTTGCAACATTGATGATATTTATAAAAAATATTCTGTAGTAAAATGCGTACAGAACAAGTCTGATATTCTCTTTTGTGACACTAACACAGTAGAGACTAGCAGCAACATCAAGCACTGTAAAAATCAGCCACCAGTATATAAACATGCTATTGTAGCCCGTGGTGATACCAACATAAAGCATAAAAAGATTGGCAAATACAAATGCAAATGGCCATAAAATCGCCTCAAAAAGCATATACCACATGACCATGCTCATAGAGAAGTTTTTATGAAGTTTCCAGAGTTTATCTTTATGTTTTAGTACTGATTGTAAAATTCCTCTAGTCCAACGGTAACGCTGTTTTAACAGCTCTGTTAACTCTTCTGGTGCTTCGGTGTAAGATACAGCATCTATCTCATAATCGATTTTATATCTTTTGTTTATCAAGTTTAGTGTCAAGTCACAATCTTCTGCAAAAGTGTCTGTTTGATAACCATCAACTTCTTCTATCGCAGATTTTCTAAACATCCCAATTGGTCCGGGGATAATGTTCACAAGTTTTAGATAGGCTTGACCATTTCTAACAAGATTTAGACCTTGGACATATTCCAAAGCTTGCAGTCTTGACCAGAGTGTATCTTGGTTTGTGACATAAACAGATCCTGCTACCGCACCAATTTCTGGGTCATCAAAATACTCTGCCATCAACTCTATTGCATTTGAGGAGAGTTTTGAGTCTGCGTCTACGGTCATAATTAACGCTCCCTTGGCTCTGCTTATGCCAAAATTTAGAGAATTTGCTTTACCAGAATTTGGTTTTGTAAAAGAGATAAGACGCTTGTTATTATCCGTAAACTCCATACTTTTTGCTATCAAGTGTGTTTTGTCACTACTCCCGTCATCTATAACAATGATTTCATAGTTTTTATAAGTCTGGTCGATTAGGCTTAATAGAGAGGATTTTAGCACCATCTCTTCGTTATAACATGGCACGATAACCGATACCATCTTATCGTGAACTGTTTTTCTCTGTTTTGGATTTTTGGCATGTTTTATCAGATTTAACATAGATAAAAGCAGTAAAATAAAATAACGAGAAATAACGATAAATGAAAATATCAAAATAAATACAATGCTTATTTGCACCATTTTTTCTTCAACTTTATATAACTCTGCTAGTTGTGAAAAACTCATAAAAAGTATAAAAATCATTAGTAAAAGTAGTACAATTAATTTTTTCATAAACTGACTCTTTGATTTTTATTGTACATTGGTAAAATCAAATTTGCAGGTTTGAGTCTAAACTTTTCAATCTTCTCTTCATAATCCACGGCATCTTGCAAAATAGGGTTTAAAACTTGACCAAACTCTGTTTTAGCATCAATAGAAAAGAGTACTTTTTTCTGATAGTAGCGTGCAAACTCTCTGATATCTGATATCAACTGCTCACAATCTTCACAAGACGCACCATAAAATATGGTATCAAGTCGATGAAAATAGAGTGTAGAATATCTCTTATCTTTCATCATCTCTTGCATCTCATATAGAAAAAACACTTTTCCGTATATCTTATCAAGCATCTTCCAACTATCTTTTAAAAACCTAAAACTCATACGCGTATAAATTTCATCAAAACCATGTATCTCACATTGCAGTGTTTTAAAACTATCTTTCAAATCAAGCGTTACTTTATCTGCTAAAAATAAAATACCTTTATCTTTTTGGCAAAGGTTGAGTGTAGATTTGATAAGTTTTGTATCTTCTGTAGCATTTAATAGTATCAGTTGATTGTTGTTACTATTTGTTTCTTCTCCGATGATATACTTTTGCGTGGCTACCTTGGACAATATAGCGTCTAAAAGTTGACCAATTTCAGTTTTATTGTTGATAGAAAAAATTACTTTTTTATTGAAACGGCGTCCACTTTCTACAATTTTTGAGACTAAAAACTCACACTCATGTTGAGAAACACAATCGATAAGCGCGTCAAGCCTATGAAAATAGATAGTGGAAAATTGCACATCTCCTACCAAGTTTTCAATCTCATTTATAAAAGAGGATTTACCATGTAGTTTATCAAGAATACTAAGTCTCTGTTTTAAAAACATACAGCGTACATGTGTGTAAATCTCTTCAAATCTGTGCATATTATCTTGAAGTTTCTCTAAAGACTCTTTTAAAAAAGAGGTGTTTTGGTTTGCCAAGAGTAGTATCTTCTCATCCTCTTTTTGAAAATTTAAAACAGCTTTAATTGCATCTGTATTGTCAGTTGCTTTTAGAAGTATGATTTGATTTTGTATCTTCATGATTTTCTCCTTACCAAACACGGGTAAATGAGGCATAACACTCATTTGCACCATCTGGACTGTAACCGCTTTGATAATGTCTACAATTTACAGAGATATTTGAAAGTTGCAATATAAGTCCATAACTATATAAAACCTTGGCATTTTTCAATGAATAACCAACACTTCCCATCATCTCTATATAACCACCATTGGTAAATTGATATTTTGATTTTAACTCTAATTGTGTGCTGTCAAAAAAATCTGATGCGTAGTAACATGTATCTTTTTTACTGTTGTATTCATAGTTTCCTACTATGGAAAGGCTGTTTTCAAAACTCTCATTTACCATTCTTAGTATTGGGTAGTTTGTCCAACTGTTTAGGTTTATGTTTCCATCTGAAAAGCTGTTAAGTGTCACCATAAGTTCTGTCTGCTCTAGGTTATCCATCAAAATTATGTCATAGAGAGATAATGAGATGACATTGATATCATTTTCTATCATACATGTTGCACCATTTGTAAAGACACCGTTTTGATACTCTAGCCCATAAGTGATGTTATGATTGTTTGTAGCTTGGCTATACTCTAATTTCCCTACTACATTTGTAGCATCTTCAAAACTATTTACACCTAAACTCATCGAAAAATTGTCACCATTGTTGTAGGCAGCCCTGATAGAGTTAGCATTTAGTTTTTTGGTTTTGTTGCCTTCGCTATTTTTAAAATTTGATTTTTTGACCTCAATTGATATAGATTCATTTCCCACTTTGAGACCAAAAGAGTTGTTGTTTATGCTTTCATCATCAAAAAACGAAACAAATAGCGTAGCATCTATATCTATATCT
>JAOZKZ010000003.1:0-7870 GCA_029935075.1 Campylobacterales bacterium | reverse complement strand
ATCTATATCTATATCTGTATCACTAACTAATGCTGAAAATCTAGGATTTAACATAGATTTTACAGAAGATATCTCTCTATTTTCAATGCTATTAGCTGAAAAAGTTGGCTGGTCTAAAATCTTTGACTGTTCTGCTGTCAGATAAACATCTTTGTGCATAGTTGCAGTTGGCATAGGTTCACTCACTGTGGCTAAACTCTGCTGTGTATATTTTAAAATATCATCACGCTCTTTTGTAGGTTCTTTGTTTACTAAGGTATCTAACAAATTTTCCAAAACAGTTCTTGCTCTATCCCATTTGACTTCATCTCTTTGGGCTATCATAACCCTTGCATATCTATAGGTAGAGAGTTCATAAAGCTTGTCAATCTGTTGAGAAACAATACGATACTGTTTTTCAGCTTGTTTATATTGTCTAAGATTTTCCAAGGCTGTAGCATAGTGAAATCTAACATTGCTATCATTTGAAACTCTTTTAAAATAACTTTTGTAATATTTTATAGATTTTAAGTACTCTTTTTTTGCAAAGTACTTTTCTGCTCTATTTTTAGAACTTAATGCTTTTTTATTGCTTTTATGTGCTCTTTTATTTGACTTAGCAAATTTTATACGCTTTTTTATTTCACTACTATTTCCGCCTAATTTAACAACTCTTTTAAAATAAGGCAGTGCTTTTTTTCTTTTACCTGACTCATATAGTATATTTGCATAAAGTGTTAAAATACCAATGTTTTTTGTCTCATCTATCACATGACTTATCACATGTAGACTCTGGGTTGTATTTTTATTCCAGTAGTATTGATTTGCCAAAAATAGTACAGCCTCTTCATCATGGCTATGGTCTGCAACAAAATTTTCTAGTTTTGCAAATCCAAGTTCTTTTTGATCTAAACCTTCTACTTCATAATAGTAGTTTTTAAAATCACTAAAAGAGTGACTGTTTTGATAAATCTCTTCTAACATTTTTGCTCGAGATAGTGTTTCATCTTTTACTTCAACTTTTTTCTCATCTACCTTTTGATGTTTTTTTATTTTTTCCATCATTGCATTTGCTTTTTTGTTGTTTTTCTCTATTTCTAATACTTGGTTAAGTGTTATCTCGGCCTCTGCAAAATTCTCTTTACGAATATAATCTTGAGCAAGCACAAGTCTAGCACTAATATTTGTTGGGTCATTTTGAATCTCTTTTTTGAATGATTCTATATCAATATCCAAAGAGTAGGCGGATGAGGAAAAAAATAGGAAAAAAAGTACTACTATATACATCATAAACACTCCATTTAAAATTTATTTTTACTTTGATAAGAAGCAAAAAAGTTTAATTGATGTAAACATAAATTTTTATCTTTTTTACTGCTACTGAGTAAATGTATCAATAAAAAGTGTCAAAGTTGTGTCAAAAATTAAATTATTTTAAATTTTTGCTATATTTTGTTAAATAATTGTATTAATTAAGAATATTTTACTATTTTGGGAGAAATGTGTGTAGTAGTAGCCAAAATGGAGTTACTCCATTTTGGTTGTTTTTTGTTGTTAGAATCTTCGTCCTAGGCTAAACTCAATTTTAGAAGTTCTGTCACCCTCTTCATCATCAAGTGCTTTAGCGTAAAAGAGTTGTAGCGGAACACCAAGTGGTGATTTTGCCCATTCAATTCCTGCGCCAATTGACGATCTATGAATATCATCAAACTTATCATCTCCAGTCATTCCATAATCATAAAAGCTTAAGATTCTCATCTGTACAGATTCGATAAGAGGAAGTGATAATTCAAATGAACCAGCCGCCATCTTTTTAGCACCAACTAATGCACCATCATCATTTCTAGGTGAGAGTGTTCCTGATTTGAAACCTCTAACTGTTCCCATACCACCAAGATAGAGTTTTTCATTTAGTGGAAGGTTCCCTCTGTCATCAACTGTGCTTACACGCCCTTTAAGCCTAACGATAAGATCATAATCAATCAAATCATCAAGTCCAAAATAAAACTTAGCAGAGAGCGTGTTTCTTAAAAACTTAGCTTCGCCATTTAGTCCAGCATACTCAAACCCTGCACTAAGACTCATACCAGAACGAGGCAAGTAGTAGTCATCTGTATTGTCGTAAGAGATTGAAGGTGCTAGTGCACTTTTTATGATTCGACCCTCTTGGTAATAGATACTATCTTTCAAACTATCTGAAACATTTGTTAGTTCTACATCTTCATAAAGATATGTGAGTGAAGCATGAAAATTTCTTCCTATCTTTCTTCCAAGTTTTAAACTTCCACCGATTGATTTCTCATCATAATCATAGTAGTCAAAATCTTTTTTAAATACATTTCCACCCAAACTATAGAGCGAATCAAAAACACGAGGATTAAAAAAGTGCAGACTTCCACGAAGAGTTTTTTCTGAAGTATCAACATCCATACCAACTTCTATACCACTTCCTAAAAAGTTTCTATCAGAAATTCCTGCATTGACTCCAAATCCGTCATAACTACCATAAGATACACCACCCATGATACTACCAGTACTTGCTTCATCAATATTTACAATAAGATCCATTTTATCTTTGTCTATCTGTTTTGGGGTAATGTTTACATTGTCAAAATAACCAGTTCTTTTTAGTGCATTGGTAGAGTCAGCTAAATCTTTTTGGCTAAATGCTTCTCCTTCAGTAAGGTAAAGTTCTCTTCTTATCACTCTATCAACTGTTCTTGAATTTCCTGCAATCGTTACATTGTTTACATAAACTTTTTCATTTGGTTTTACGATATATGTTATATTTGCGATGCCATTTGACTTATCTTGTTTGACATCTGGTGTAACATTTGAAAATGCAAACCCTTTATTTGATACTGCTTCTCTAATTTTAGCCATATCTTTTCTGAGCTTTTCAACACTAAAGATATCTCCCTCATGGAGTTTAAAACTCTCTTTTAGTGTTTCTGGGGAGGCAATTTCTTCATCGATAACAACGCTCACACTACCAACTTTATACTGGATGCCTTCTTCTATCTTATAAGAGAGACTTGCACTATAATCATCAAAGTGTGTTCTTAAGACAGGATCTGCAACTACTGCATCTAGATATCCATTTTTAAGATAAAATTCTTTGATACGCATCGCATCAACTTTAAGTTGGTCTGCTTTTAGTATCCCATCATCTCGTCCAAAAAACCAACCCATGGATTGCTCTTTTTTATTTGCGAGGTAGGGTTTAAAATCTTTATATCCAAAATCTTTTGCACCATAAAATTGAATATCTTTGATATGGATGTTTTCACCTTTATTAACATCGATGCTAGTTTGTAAAGAGCTACTATTTATTGTTTCATTTTCTATCTCTACTACAGAATCAAAATACCCTTTTGCTTCAAGATCTTTTTCAATTCTGTTTTTGACAGATTTTATCTTCGTTTCATCATAGATATCACCTTTTTTGATGCCTGCAGCTTGAAGTGTCTCTTCATTTTTCTCTTTAGAAAGTCCTGTGAGTTGTACATTTGCAATGACAGGTTTTTCTTTGAGGTGATATGTCAGTACTCCACCATTCTCTTCAACCCAAATATCTTCAAAATATTGCTGTGCATAGAGTTTTTTGATACTATCATCAACAGCTCTTGCATCTATCGTGTCTCCTTGTTTAATCTCGATTATCTCTTTAGCTATGGCATCAGAGATATGGACTAAACCATCAAATTGAATATCTTTAACAGTATCTGCTTGAAGCGTAGTAATACTTAATAGTGCCAAGATGGGAAAAATTTTGCGTATCATAGAAAATGTACCTTTTTTGAAATTTGTAAAATATATATGACCGATATACTAACATTTTAATGTAAATATACTATCATTTTAATAATTAAAGATATGAAAGAATAAAAACATGGTAATTGGCATTGTAGGATTAGGGTTGATGGGTGGTTCTTTAGGGTTAGCACTAAAGAACACCATACACGATGTAGAGTTGGTTGGATTTGATCACAACCAATCACATTGTGAGGAAGCAAAAAAGCTTGGGCTTGTGGATGAAATTGTCTCATTTGATACGCTTAAAAAAAGTGATGTGATAATTTTGGCAATTCCTGTAGAAGCGATCATCAAAACATTTGAAGCGTTGAAAGATATTGATTCAGATACAACTATTATAGATTTAGGAAGTACAAAGGCGAAGATAGTTGAAAATACACCTAAAGAGATAGTATCAAATGTAGTCGCAGCACACCCCATGGCTGGTATTGAAAAGTTTGGACCAAATGCTGCTTTTGGAGAGTTATATGCTGGGCAGGTTGTTGTTTTGTGCGATATAGAAAAAAATAGCCCTCTTCATAAGCAAAGAGCTATTGATATCTTTAACGCATTAAAAATGAAAATAGTCTACATGAACGCAAAAGCACATGACCTTCATGCTGCTTATATTTCACATCTTCCCCATGCCATTAGTTATGCATTGGCAAATAGTGTTTTAAAACAAGAAGACCCTAAAAGCATTTTAGCTCTTGCGGCTGGTGGATTTAGAGATATGAGCCGAATTGCGAAAAGTTCTCCAAACATGTGGAGTGATATTTTTCAACAAAATAGAACAAACTTACTAGATGCGATCGAGAGCTTTGAAGTTGAGCTAAGTGAAGTTAAAAAAATGATAAAAGAGGAAGATAGTGAATCACTAACAAAATGGATGCAAAGTGCTACAACACTTCATAAAATCCTCTAAATCCAATTTATGCAATAGTGCATTACATAAGTTGGATTTTAAACAGTAGCACTCATCTCTCTTATATAGTGGTTTATCTCATCTTCAGGGATTGCTTCACTAAAATAGTATCCTTGCATCAAATAACACCCTTTGGATTGTAAAAATTCAACCTGTTTTTCAGTTTCAACGCCTTCTGCAACGACTTCAAAAGAGAGTTGTTGAGCAAGTGTTATGATAGTTGCAGCTATCTGCATGCCATGTTCATCAGATGGGATATCATTTATAAAAGATCTGTCAATTTTTAGTTTTGTAATAGGGAGTTTTTTAAGATGACTTAAAGAGGAATATCCCGTTCCAAAATCGTCAATCGCTGTATTGATGCCAATTGCTTTAAGATTGTTTAATGCATTTTGTACCTTATCCATATCTTCCATTAAAAAATCTTCAGTTACTTCAAGCTCTAATAGGGTTGGATCAATCTTACTCTCTTTGACAATGTTTTTTAAGGTTTGATCTAAATGGTTTTGGGTCAACTGTTTACTTGATATATTTACACAAATTTTAACTCTTACTCCCTCATTTTGCATAAATTTTATTTGCTCACATGCATGTTGTAAAATCCACTTTCCAACTTTTGCCATAAACCCACCTTCTTCGGCAATTTTGATAAAGTTATCAGGAGTGATAATTCCATATTTTGGGTGCTCCCAGCGTACAAGTGCTTCAAAGGCTTCAAGGGAGTTGTTTTTTGTATTCATAATCGGTTGATAATAGAGTTTTAGCTGATTGTTAGAAATTGCACTTCTAAGGTCATTTGATAACTCTAGTCTCTCCGTTGCATCAGTATTCATATCTTCCGTAAAATATTTATAGATATTTTTACCACCATTTTTTGCCGTGTACATTGCCATGTCAGCATTTTTGATCAATGCTTCTATCTCATCTGTATCATCAGGAAAAATAGAAATTCCGACACTAGCACCGATATAACCCATCTCATCTTTTAACTTAATTGGCTCTGATAGTGTGTCAATAACTTTTTGTGCAACAATAGAAGGGTATGCAGTGTCTTGAATATCTTCCAAGATAATCGTAAATTCATCACCACCAAGACGAGATACAGTATCTTCTGCTCTAAGAACTGCTTTTGTTCTTTGTGCTACTTCTATCAAAAGAAGATCTCCATAATCATGACCTAAAGTATCATTTATCATTTTGAAGTTATCAAGATCTATAAACATGAGTGCAATTTTACTTTTGGTTCTTTTTGCTTTTGAAACAGCATTTCTAAGAGAATCTTGAAATAGTGCTCTGTTTGGAAGGTTTGTTAACAAATCGTAGTGTGCTAGGATATTGAGTTTTGTCTCCGTTTTTTTCTGCTCACTAATATCTGAGTAGATACCTCCAAAAAGCTTTTGACTGTTTTTGTTAATCACAAAACGATGTGTTTGAAAGTAATGATTTTTACCCATTTTATCTGAGAGTCTCTCTTCTGCCGTAAAGGTTCCTCTCTTTATAAGTACATCATTGTGAATGATATTGTTTTGGTCTTCACTGCTCATGATATCTGTTATATTTTTACCTTCAAGTGTCTCTACTCCAAAGAAATCATTAAGATATCTATTTGAAAAAAGATAATCATTATGCTCATCTTTGATAAAAGCACCTGCTGGTAAGTTTTCCATAAAGAGTTGAAACTGTTCTTCTGAGTTTTTAAGAGCAATTTGAGCTTCTTTGATCTGTGTAATATCATTTAAAAAACCTACCACTCTAGCAGATTTTCCATCTTTACTTTTTGAGGCTTTACCTCTAATTGAAACCCATTTGATCTCATTATCTATCTCAATTCTATGCTCAGCAGTGAAGTTTGTACTCATGCCATTTATATGATTTTCTAAAGCTTTTGTGACATGTGTTCTATCTTCTGCTAAGATAACTCCAATCCAACTTGAGATATGGTTTTTCATTGGTTTTTCTGCATATCCGATGATTTCTTTAAATCGGCTAGAGTAAAAAACTTCACCACTTTTGACATCAAAGTCCCAAAGCCCCTCATTTGAACCACTTGTTGCGAGTTCATAGCGTTCTTTAAATGAGCTAATCGTTCTTTTAGCTTCATTTTGTTCACTAATATCTACGATAATTCCAAGTTTTGCTTCATCATTTTCGCCTACATCTGAGACATAAGTAATAGATTCAATTTTATGACCAATATCATTAACAAGCTCTAATTCAAATTTATTTTTACTGGTATCACTAAGTGAAAGAAGTTGTTTTAAAACTTTTTGACGATTTGATCCTGCAAATGTATCAAATGCACTATTGGTGATAAAAGTATTGTTTTTACTATGTTTGTAAAACATAGGAATGGGAAAGTTTTTTATCATAGTCTCTATCGTACCGTTTGTTTCTCTAACATCTGCCCCAATTAGCTTTTTAAACATGTATTTATCTCCAACTTAATCTCTGTTTCTCAATATCGACTAATTCTAAAAAAAATAAAATCAAAAGTGTGCTTTTTGTAGAATATAATCAAATAGGGAAACTTATAAGTACGGTTTATCTGTACGTGAGCTTTCTGCTGATGAAATCCGTTAAGAAAGTGACAACTGCTTGTCGCTTTTAGGATTGGAACCAAAGCTGATGTGCCAAAGGCACCAGCGTCGGAGACAAGCGTTAGCGTAGTAAAAGGGACTTGTTCCTTTTGCGTTATTAAAAATGGAGTCTTATGGGAAAACCAAACTTTACACACTTGCATCTGCACACAGAATATTCTTTGCTTGATGGTGCAAATAAGATTAAATTATTGGCTAAAAAGGTCAAAGAATTAGGCATGAGCAGCGTTGCCATGACTGACCATGGAAACATGTTTGGAGCGATTGATTTTTACACTACGATGAGAAAAGAGGGTATTAAACCTATCATTGGCATAGAGGCTTATATCCATAACCATGATGATATATCAGATAAGAGTTCTCGTCAAAGATTTCATCTTTGTCTGTATGCTAAAAATCAGGTGGGTTATAAAAACCTCATGTATCTAAGTTCTCAAAGTTTTATAAATGGTTTTTACTATTATCCCCGTATCAGTAAAAAGATGCTTTTTGAGCATAGTGAGGGTCTTATCTGCTCTTCTGCATGTCTTCAAGGTGAGATAAATTGGCATCTAAATTTAAACAGTGAGAGAAA
>JAOZKZ010000195.1 GCA_029935075.1 Campylobacterales bacterium | reverse complement strand
ACCAAGGTTAGTTAAAAAATATGCATCTCTTTCAGATTTTACAAGTTTTAATTTTTCATATACTTCCAACGATGGAGTTTTATCTAATTTAGCTTCTATATGTCTATCTAAATTAGAAAAAATTCCATCTTGATACTCTAAATCATAGTTAATTACACTATCAAAACTAATTCTTCTCTTTTGCCTCTCTAAATCTTCTATGATTTCTAAAGTTGCCAATCTATTAGATGAACCAACTCTTACAAATGTACCTTTATGTTTCCCATCTTTTTTTATATAGTGTGGTTTGTTATTTGATGGATAAAAATGTACGACCAATACTGTTTTAGCTTCTATTCTTACACTATATATCTCAGGTATGATATTTGGTAAACAATTATCATAGATAGTATTTGAAATAATCTCTTCAAATTTTACTACCTCATTTTCATCTATTCCCAAAAGCTCATTACTATCTGTTACACCAATAATTAAATCTCCACCTTGAGAATTTGAAAAAGAGATAGCAGTTTTTATAATTTTATCATTTGATGGTAACTCTCTTTTAAATTCTAACTTTCTATTCTCTTTTTGTTGGATTAGAGTTTTAATATTATTCATCAGGTCAATGTCTTTATAATATCATCAATTTTATCCACCTCAGGAGCAAATCCAAGCTCTTTTTTTGCTCTTTGGCTACTTGCTATCAAAGTTGCTGGATCTCCTGCTCGTCTGTCATCTTCTATAACTTTAAACTCTTTCCCTGTTATCTCTTTGACTTTTTCTATAATCTCTTTGACGCTAAAACCTTCACCATTTCCAAGGTTATAAACTTTTGAGTCGGCATCTCCACCCATAAGATACTCAACACCTTGAAGGTGGACTCGTGAAAGGTCATTTACATGGATATAATCTCTTACACATGTTCCATCTTTTGTATCATAATCATTTCCATAGATACTAATCGCTTCTCTTTCTCCTCTGACTGTCTGCATGATAAGAGGTAGTAGATGCGTTTCTGGGTCGTGTCTTTCGGTAAGTTTTCCACTCTCATCATGTCCAGCTGCATTGAAATATCTAAAAACAACATATTTAAGTCCATATGCAGTATCAAAATCTTCTAGCATCTGCTCTATCATAAGCTTTGATTTTCCGTAGGGGTTTATCGGGGCTTTTGGATGTTTTTCATCTATGGGTATATACTCTGGATTTCCAAATACTGCAGCGGTTGAGCTAAAGATAAAATTTTTACAATCATTATCAATCATCGCTTTTAAAAGGTTTAAAGTGCCGACTGTATTGTTGTTGTAATATTTATAAGGGTCACTCATAGACTCCCCAACTAGTGAATAGGCACTAAAATGCATTACTGCATCTGGAGTGTATTTTTTAAACAGTTCATTTAATCTGTTTGCATCTTGTATATCACAATACTCAAACGCTCCATATAATACTGCATCTCTATGTCCAGTTGAAAGATTGTCTAGTGTGATTACCTCATGCCCTGCAAGATGTGCAAGTTTTACCATGTGAGATCCGATGTATCCTGCTCCACCTACTATGAATAGTGTCATTGGTGTTTGTCCTTTTCTTTATATTTTAACCCCTTAAGGTTTATAATTATGCCCTTATAGGGTCAAAATAACTTGCAACCTTAACCCTCTTACATCAAGCCACTCCTGAACTCTATCTAAAATAGTATTTTCATTAAGTTCACCATGGGTTTCCAACATAGATTCTTCACCTATACTGCCATCTTCATATTTTAGTTGCACAAGTTTAAATAGATATTTTGATGATAAAAGCTTTTCAATTATAGGGTTATGGATTATTGCGTAACCTTCTTGCATCTCATATGAAATATCAAATTCACATTTTTCATCGTATGCTTGTACTATTGCATCTTTAATCTTATCTTTTTGTAAATAATTTTTAACAGCTTCAAGTGGCGTCTGTGTATCTTTAAAATATTCACTAAACATAGAAAAATGTGGTTCCATATCTGATTTGCTGTTTTCAAAATAATCAATCAAATTTACCATAAATACCTTATCAGCATTATGATGATTCACAGTTTTGGTTTGAAAAGTATTATAAAATTTGAGAATATCCTCCATAGAAAAATCTTCCATTTTTCGCTTTGCATCTACATATGACTCAAACACACCAAGATATAGTCCATAAGCTATAGTGATATAAATATCTCCTCTATATTCACAATTATCACAATAAGTACTATCTATCAACACAGCAAAAACTGGTGCTCCTTGTACTATATCTCCTGTTTTATAAACATTTAAAATATTATCAAAATGCTTTACTTGTGTAGATTCTAACTTCTTACCGCATTTGCAAACTATTGATTTTTGAAAAACTACAGTATCAAACATTCCCACTTTATTCTCCTAATTTTATTTTTTAATATCTACCCAATTTTCAAATTGTAAACCTTGAACTCTTTCAAATTCCTTAGTATTGTTCGTTACCAATACTGCATTCACACTTTTTGCATGTGCTGCTATAAACATATCATTTGCCCCAATAACTTCACCATTTGACTCAAGTAGTGCCCTTATCTCTCCATAATGCAGTGCAGCATTTTCATCAAAACAGAGTTTTTCTAGTGGCAACAAAAACTCTCTTACAGCAACCTCTAGTTTTTTACTCTGTTTTTTCTTTACACCATAAAAAAGTTCAGCTACGGTGATAGAAGATACCGATATAGTAGAATCAACTGACATTTGCTCAAACTTATCTATCAAAGAAAAGTCACGATTTTTTATAACATAAGAGACTATATTTGTATCAAGCATATAAATCAAAATAGTTCTCTCGTCTGAACCTCAGGCTGGTTTCTTTCAAAATCAAGTTCTTCTAAGTCAGCAAGTGCTTTTCTCATAACATCCCACTTACTTTTTTCTTTTTGAATGATGATAATAGAGTGTCCAATTTTTTCGATATAAACCTCCTTACCACTCACTCTATATTCTTTTGGCAGTCTTATGGCTTGGCTTCTACCATTTTGAAATACTTTTGCTAATTGTGACATAGTAATCCTTTTCTGATAATATATATTTATTAGTATATATCATACAATCCAAATAAAAGCTTAAATTTTATATATTATGTTTATGCTACCCATTTCAACTCTTCTACCAACAGAGGCTTATCAAAAAAGTAAACTTCTGCGATATTTTTTCTTCTAAAGATGTAGTCATGGTTAAAAGTAGGTACTTTATAATTTGTGAGTGACTCTAGTAAAACATCTCTTTTAAAAATTTTTAAATCATTAAAAAGACTCGTGCTATTTAATAAAATCTTTTGAAACAAAAAAGTTCTCTCTTTTATATTTTTGCTAGTTGCTAATGCACTAATCTCTTCATCACTAAAACTATAATCCCAAAAACAATCTTTTTTAATTCGTTTAAAATTTATCATAAATACCCTCTAAAACTCGATACTAAATTATATCATAAGTTTAAAAATAGCTATCAAGCCACTCCTATCTCAAAATACTCCCAGCCACTCTCTTCAAGTTTTTTTCTATTGTATTGGTTTCTACCATCAAAAATAACCATATTGTTAAGTCTCTTTTTCATCTCGTCAAAGTCTGGGCTTCTAAACTCTTTCCACTCTGTAACCATTATCATAGCTTCAGCACCACTCAAAGCATCGTATTTTGATGAAACATACTCAACGCTATCATTTCCTTTGAGATAGTGTGTTTTTGCTTCTTGTTCTGCTTTTGGGTCATAAGCTTTTACTTTTGCACCTCTACTTGTTAACTCATTAATAATTGTGATAGAACTAGCCTCTCTCATATCATCAGTCTCAGGCTTAAATGCCAATCCCCAAACTGCAAAAGTTTTACCACTCAAATCTTCACCAAATCGTTTGATAACTTTATCACTAATCACTCTTTTTTGAGCATAGTTTACAGCTTCAACTGCATCTAATATCTTTGGTTCATATCCAAAATCTTTACTCGTCTTTGCCAATGCTTGAACATCTTTAGGAAAACAGCTTCCACCATATCCACATCCTGGATAAATGAAGCTATAACCTATACGACTATCACTTCCGATGCCATGACGAACTTGATTTATATCTGCTCCTACTCTTTCACAGATATTTGCCATTTCGTTCATAA
>JAOZKZ010000194.1 GCA_029935075.1 Campylobacterales bacterium | reverse complement strand
ACCATAGCAATTTTTTCACCATAATAAAGAGCACGAAGCTGTTCTAACTTCTCAATATCCTCTAACGGGGCATTTTTTAGGGCACAAAAATTTTCAAGTGAATTTTTCGTAAATCCATAAATACCAAGATGCCCATAATAGTTATGATGCTCTTCCCGATCATAAGGAATTTTACTTCTTGAAAAATAAATTGCATATCCTTGATGATCCATAATCACTTTGACATGGTTTGGGTCATTGGCAAAAGAGGGTTCAATCTCTTTATAACAACTTACCATCATAACGCCCTCTTGTGCGTTCTTAGCTTGAACTACGCGATCATAAACACTTTGTACAACCTCAGGCTCGATAAACGGTTCGTCTGCTTGGACATTGATAACAATCTCATCATCACTAATTCCTAAAATATGTGCCGCTTCATTTATCCGATCTGTCCCACTTTTATGAACATCACTTGTCATGACAGCTTTAAAGCCATACTTTTGTGCCACTTCCATAACTTCTTTTGCATCAGTTGCAATTGCAACATCATCAATACCTTCAATGCGTTTTGCCGTAGCAATAACCATCGGTAAACCATTTATATCCGCTAAAACTTTATTTGGAAATCGACTAGATGCAACTCGTGCAGGAATAATAATCATGGTGTTCCTTTAAATTTATAAAATAGAATTTATCTCTTTTTTCAATGAAACTATCTTACTTTGAATAATATCCCATATCTCATCAGCATCAATTCCAAAGTAGTTATGTGCAACGATATTTCTAAAGTTTTTTATCTTAACCCACTCTATTTGAGGATGTTTTGTTTTAAAAGATTCATCTACCTTATCTATCATCTCACCAATAACTACAAATTGCATCATTGTAGCATCAAAGCTTTTACTATCATGATAAAAATCTTCCCCATTTTTAAATTCACTCGAATAAAGTTTTATCTTTTCAATAGCTTCTAAAATAGATAATAAATTTAGTCTATTATTAGGCATAGCAAAGGTCTTTTTCTATCTCATCTTTGGCTAATTTCTTTAGATATTTTGCTCTTGCTATATCTACCTTTTTACCAAAAGCTTTTTGTAAAGTATCTCTAAAATGTTCTTTTTTATCATGTATATCTTTGATACCATCTTCCATCTCTATAAGAATATCTATATCACTACTCTCTGTCGCACAACCTTTAGCGTAAGAGCCAAAAAGAGCGATATTTGTGATACCATATCTATCGTAAAAATTCTCTTTATGCTCTTGAAGATAAGAGAGGATTTTCTCTTTTGTCATGCTTGGTTCCTTAGATTGATTATTGGGTATTGTATCACAAACTAATAAAGCTGTAAATTTTAACTTACTCCTTTCTTTCTAAATAGGTTGCTTTTTACAAGCCCTACGAAACAATATCTATGCTTTATAAGCAACATCTTAAATATTTCAACATAATACTAAATTAAATTATTATATTAAAATTATTATTTAATTTAATAATTTAATTAATCTCTTAAAACCTCTACAATATAGATACTTGAAGAGAGTTATACACTTGACAAAAGCTTAAATATTTGTATATAATTTCCTTAGGATTTCAATTTTAAGGAAAATCAGATGACTAAACTTATAAAAACACTACTACTTACCGCCTCTTTATCAAGCTCTCTTTTTTCTGATACTGTATTTGATTTAGGAGCACAACAATTTTATTACTGTGTAACAGATGTTACAAATGATGATGGTACAACATCAGACCAATATGTAAATGCAAGCTATGATGTTGAAACTGCCATTGTATCAACTGGATTGATTTCTGAAGATGGATACTATAGACCAGCAAGTAGTCGAAGTGGACATTTTGGTGTGCAACTAAAAGAACCAAAGTCAAAATGGGGTATTACTTTTAGTATGTATGCATATCTGCATAACGATGGCTGTAGTATACAACTTTTGGGAGAAAGTGGACAAGCTGTTATGGTGCATTTTGATTATGTAGCAATTAGTTATGAAGGGAAAGAAATTGAAATCAATGACTTTACATATGGAGAAAATATATCTGGCACTATTATGATGAATGGAGATAATATCGATATCATAATCAATGGTCATACTAAATTTAGTATAAAAAAACCGAACTTTAAACTTGCTAAAGTAAATTTATCTCTATATACAGATACTTCTTCTTCTATTGGCCGTATTGATAAACTCCACAGTTTAACTATCAGCACAAGTGACTAATGATTATGAAACCTTTATTAAAAACTGCAGTAATTTTATCGACAATAGGTATCAATCTATCGTATGCTGGTTCTATTATAGAGCCAATGGATAATACAATACAACCTATGAATAACATCATACAGCCTATGAACACTCTCATATATCCTATACTTGGAGATGTTGATGGAGATGGCATTGAAAACAGCTCCGATCCTTTTCCTGGAAATCCAACTGAGTGGTTAGATACAGATAATGATGGTATCGGTAACAATGCTGACAAAGATGATGACAATGATGGAATGTTAGATAGTGATGAGATACACTATGGATTTAAACCACTAGATGCCTCAGATGCTATTTTAGATGCTGATGGCGATGGTATAAACAATTTAAAAGAGATACAAAATGGTACCAATCCATTGGGCGATATAACCATGAGCAGTATTTTCAAAGAGATAGCATATGGTAGATGGGAAGAGATATCATACATAGATGATGGAGATATGATAATAGGTAGAGAGAGAAATCAAACTATTACTTGCAGTAAAATCTATAACCATAGAGTGACAGAAATCATCTCTGAAGTAGAAGGTGTACAGGTAAAATGGTACATAGATGGAAAAGTAGATTTCATTTTTCCATTTGCAGATACTATAAAGTTTAGATTAGAAAATAGTGGTAAGGTAGTACTATATATGTCAAATGCTACTGTACCAAATAGTGCTTTACCAGCGGGAACTACTATTTTGATAAACACACAAAAGACTGAGATAGTTGTACCACTATCAAAATCAGACCGTATTAGATTTAAAGAGGATTAACACATGAAAATAATGCAATCAATTACCTTTTTTTTACTATTTCTGTCACTTGTTGGATGTGGTGGTGGATCTTCCGAAGAAGAAACTTCAGGAAATGGAACTTTAGGAACTTCAAATGATGGAACTTCAAATGATGGATTTCCAGATGCAGGCACTGAAAATACAGTAAAAAACCTAATGAAACTTAATAAAGAGTATCAAGTCAACAGTAACAATATTATTATTGCACAGGAGCGTAATACAAAAATAAAACTAACTATTACAAATAGTAAAACAACAGCAGTAATGATAAATGGAAATGCTGAAATAAAATAGCAAGTGAAATTAGTATCAAAATAAATGATAACTTGTATATATCTAAGACAAATCTAATAATCCCAACAGCCTCATTTTAGTAGAATAAATACAAAAAAGGTTTATAAGTGTTCTTATATCAAGAAGAGTTTGGCTATTTTTTCAACAGCGACTCGCATTTTCTATATGATTTTATTAGCAAATTTAATCCCAAAGGTGAACTTTTAGATATAGGATGTGGTTGTGGAATTCTTGGGCTTTTAACAGCTCGTGATTTTCCTATCTCTCTAACGGGAATTGACAAACAGAGTCATAATGCTTTTTTATCTGAAAAAAATGCCGAAATCAATAAAGTAAATTCACATGTTATAAAAGATGATTTTTTAACCCATGATTTTAAAAAAGAGTTTGATTTTATCATCTCAAATCCACCCTACTACCATGATGGAGTTAGCAAGAGTGAAAATGAAGCTATACATGTGAGTAGGTATAACACTCATTTACCAATAAAAGATTTTATACAAAAGGTAAAAAAGCTTCTTAAAAATAGAGGGCATTTTATCTTCTGTTATGATGCAGGTAGTTTGCAAGATTTACTTGTGAGTTTGAAAGAGGCTAAACTCCAAGTGGAAGATATACGATTTGTTCATGGGACAAAAACCAAGCCTTCTTCATTGGTGCTCATCCATGCTAGAGGTGGTAGTCGTGCAAAAACAAAGATACACCCTCCTTTGGTAAACATGCATGAGGGCGAACCAACCCAAGAGGTAAAATCTATTTATCAAAAAACAAGGACATATAGTATAAAATGTATAACATTGTAA
>JAOZKZ010000193.1 GCA_029935075.1 Campylobacterales bacterium | reverse complement strand
CGATAAGTTACATCAAAACCCCTATAAAAACCTTCCATGTTTCAAAAATACACAATAATTACAAAAATTAATCCCTTTTTATAATATTCTTATCATGTAAGTGGTAAAATAATCGAATATTTTTATAAGGAGAAACAATGGCTCAAAAGTCGATAAGAGAATATGATGCTAAGTCAATCTTGGCAAAGCATTGGGATAAATATTTTCCAAACTTTACATATGCATACGAAACAGTGATGGTTCAAAATGGTTCTGAATTAACTGAGGCTGCAAAAACAAAATCATGGTTAAATGAAAAAACTTTGGTGGCGAAACCAGATATGTTATTTGGTAAGCGTGGTAAAAATGATTTGGTGCTTTTTAAAGATGCAAAGCCAGGTGACGTTAGCTTGGCAAAAGCGACAAGCTGGATTGATGAAAAATCAAGTGAAAAACAGACAGTTTATTTCTCATTTGATGGTGATACACCAACTGGTGAGCCTTCTGTTGATATGTTGACTCACTTTGTTGTTGAGCCTTTTACACCTCATTCTCAAGAAGAGGAGTATTATATCTCTGCTACTTGTGTAGGGGACAATGATATGCTTTACATGTCTGCTGAGGGTGGAATGGAAGTTGAAGAGGGTTGGGATGATAAAGTAACAGAAGTTGCTTTTGCTATCACAGATACTGAAGAAGAGATTGAAGCAAAAATCAATGCAAATATCCCTGCTGATGTAGCCGAAAAAGATAAGGCTGATTATGCAAAATTTGCAATTGGTTTCTTTAGAGCTTACCGTGAGTTAAACTTTGCATATTTGGAAATCAATCCATTTGTTATGCAAGGAGAGAAAATAGAACTTCTTGATATGGTTGCAAAACTAGATGATACTGCTGGATTTATGATGGTAGAAGAGTGGGGTGATGTTGAGTACCCGACGGCATTTGGTATGGAAGCTAAATCTCCTGAAGTTTTAGCTGTTGAAGAAGCAGATGCAAAAACTGGAGCTAGTTTAAAACTTACACTTCTTAAACCAGAAGCTAGAATTTGGACGATGGTTGCAGGTGGTGGAGCTTCAGTTGTTTATGCTGATACTATTGCTGATATGGCTGGAATTGATGACCTTGCCAACTATGGTGAGTATTCTGGAGGTCCTACAACTGGTGAGACTAAGTTTTATGCTGAAACTCTACTTGACCTTATGACACGAGAGCCAGACCCAAGCGGTCGTGGAAAAGTTATGATTATCGGTGGAGCTATCGCTAACTTTACTGATGTTGCTAAAACTTTTACAGGAATTATTCAGGCATTTGAAATTTATGCTGACAAGATGAAAGAGATTGGTGTTAAAATCTATGTTCGTCGTGGTGGACCAAACTATGAAAAAGGTCTCAAAGACATAAAAGAAGCTGCTGATAGACTAGGGCTTTATATAGAAGTTTATGGACCTGAAACTCATGTAACAGATATTGTTCGTATGGCATTAGAAGGAGATAAATAGATGGCACAATTATATACTAGAGACACACAAGCAATTTTTTGGAATAACAATAAAACTGCAATCCAAAGAATGTTGGATTATGATTATACGATTAAGAGAGACACGCCTTCAGTTGCTGCTATCGTAGCACCTACAAGTAGCAATAAATTTGACAAATTCTTTTTTGGTCCAGATGAAGTTATGATTCCATTATATAAAACAACTGCAGAAGCAAAAGCTGCTCAACCTCAAGCTGATGTTTTACTAAACTTTGCATCTTTTAGAACAGCATATGATGTAACTATGGAAGCACTTGATATTGGTGGTTTTTCATCTATGATGATTACAGCTGAAGGTATTCCTGAAAGATTAGCACGTGGTATGAACGAATATGCACGAAGTAAAAATGTAGTAATTGTAGGACCAGCAACTGTTGGTGCAATCGCTCCAGGAGCTTTTAAAATTGCAAATATCGGTGGAACAATCGAAAATATCGTTCAGTCTAAACTACATCGTGCAGGTTCATGCGGACTTGTAACTCGTTCAGGTGGATTGTTCAATGAGCTTTCAAACATCATCGCTATAAATGCAGATGGTATTGCTGAGGGTGTTGCAATCGGTGGAGATAGATTTGTTGGTTCAGTTTTTATCGATAACTTACTTAGAATGGAAGCAAATCCAGAAGTAAAATATATGATTTTACTAGGAGAAGTTGGTGGTACTGAAGAGTATAAAGTAATAGAAGCTATCAAAGATGGAAGAATTACTAAACCAATTATCGCTTGGTGTATCGGTACGATTGCTAAGTATTATGATTCAGGTGTTCAATTTGGACATGCAGGAGCTTCAGCAAATGCAGACTCTGAAACAGCTGAGTTCAAAAACAAAGCAATGGCTGAAGCTGGTATTCATGTACCAACATCATTTAATGAATTACCAGCGATGATTAACAAAGTATTTACTGACCTTAATCTTGCAGAAATTCCTGAGCCAGATATGAATGTTTGTCCAAAAGTAAGAAGAAGTAAAGAGTTTATCTGTACTATTTCTGACGATAGAGGAGAAGAGTGTACTTATGCAGGTTTCCCAATCTCATCAGTTGCAACTCCAGATACTGGAAAAGGTATCGGTGATGTTATCTCACTTTTATGGTTCAAAAAACAGTATCCACAATGGGCTACTGAGTTTATAGAAACAGTTATCAAAACAGTTGCAGACCACGGTCCAGCAGTTTCAGGTGCTCACAATGCAAAAGTAACAGCTCGTGCTGGAAAATCTGTTGTTGAATCACTAGTAACTGGTCTTTTAACAATCGGTCCAAGATTTGGTGGTGCAATTGATGGTGCTGCTAAATATTTTAAACATGCAGATGATAATAATTTAGATCCTAAACAATTCTTAAAATATATGAAAGGTGAGGGTGTTCCAATTCCAGGAATCGGACATAGAATTAAGTCACTTAAAAATCCAGATTTGAGAGTTACAGGACTTATGAACTATGCAGCTGAGCATTTCCCAGCTACGCCACTACTTGACTATGCAAAAACAGTTGAGCAATTAACAACATCTAAGAAAGAGAATTTGATTCTCAATGTTGATGGTACAATTGGTATTTTAATGGTTGATATGTGGAGAGCTTTAGGTTACCCAGAAGATGAGATAGAAGAGTTTATCGAATCAGGTACTCTGAATGCATTCTTTATCGTAGGTAGAAGTATCGGTTTCATCGGTCATGTTCTTGATGAAAAACGACTTGCAATGCCAATGTACAGACATCCAATGGATGATATACTTTATGATGTACAAGAAGCAGAAGAGATATAAATATTAAAGATATTGTAACTTTGACCGATATATAGATAATAAAATTTATATATTTGGTCGAGGTGCATATCATGAGAAGAGGCTTAACTCTTATAGAACTAATTTTTGTCATAGTTATTATTGGCATACTCTCAGCAGTACTTACCCCTAGATTTGACAGACCTACACTGACTCAAGCCGCACATCAAGTGGTATCACATATAAGATATACACAGCATTTAGCGATGGTTGATAATAAGTTTAACTCAAATGATGCAGAATGGTATCAAGGTAGATGGCAGATAAGATTTAAAAAAGATTTAGTGTATAGTTCACTTCCTCCAAACAAAACCTTTAATAATGTATGGACATATTATATTTTTTCTGATAAATCTGGATATACACATCATCCAGATATAGCTGAAATGGCAAGAAATCCTCAAAATAGTAATCAATTTTTATCTGGTGGCTTTAATAACATCTTGCATGTTGAAGATGAGAGGTCAATGAAAGAGATGCGTTTAGGAGATAAGTATGGAATTAAAGATATAAAATTTAGCAATGGCTGCAGAGGTGGAATAAACCATTTGCAGTTTGATTATTTAGGTCGACCATTTAATAATTATATAACGACGAATAACCCATATGGAGTAACCAGCGCTACTCATCAACGACTTATAAGAAGAAGATGTGAAATTGACTTGTGTATTGTTGATGATTGTAGTACTGCTTTAGATAATGAAAAGGTAATTATAGCCATAGAAGCAGAAACTGGTTACACTCATATATTATAAAAAAATTAAGTATATGGATTAGAAATAAACTTCATTAAACTTTTAGCCATTTCCCCAATAATTTAAGCTTTATCTAAGCGTGATGGATGTATAATTTCGGCTCCCAACAA
>JAOZKZ010000192.1 GCA_029935075.1 Campylobacterales bacterium | reverse complement strand
TATCTTCAATATCTTGTAAAAGATCCGTTGCATCATCACTATCTAGCTCTTCAACCACTTCAACAAGATCGTTATTTGGAAGGTACTCAATAAAATCTTTAAGCTGTTTTTCTGGAAGTTCTAGGGCAATATCTCCTAAATGTTCATTGGGAATCTTTTGTAAAAATGCATTAAAAATTGATTCATTTTCTTTTGCAATTTTCTTTAAACTTCTTGCGACTTCACTATCAGAATGGTGAGAATGTTCGGGGTCTATTAAAAACTCTTCAATGAGTGCTACATGATAGTGTAAATCTTTATCTTTACCCATGATATCAGCCCTCCTTTAACAATATCTGCATTTTACCTTTATACTCTTTAACTATTTTTAAAAACTCCTGCCTTTTGCTACCCTTTAACCCATTTCTAAAGGTAATTCTATGTTCAGGATTTATCCATCTATTGTTCAAGCTCAAACCAAAATGAAGATGGGGACCAGTACTTCTACCTGTATTTCCCATGTAGCCTATAATAGTCCCTTTTTTAACATTGGCATCACGCATTACATTATTGTAACGACTCAAATGTGCATAAAGTGTTTTATACCCTCCACGATGTTTTATCACTATCGTTTTGCCATATCCACCTTTGGTTCCCATAAATATAACATGTCCATCAAAAGAAGCCTTGATAGTAGTACCTACAGGACCAGCATAATCGATACCATGATGTGCTCGATATCTTTTGAGTATAGGATGCCATCTTTTCTTTGTAAATCGTGAAGAGATACGACGATATTTACATGGCTGTATAAATGAAGTCGTATCTGTAGCTTTACCATGGGAGTCATAATGATTTCCATCTTTTGCTAAAAATTGATAATGTTTTTTTGATCTACTTTTTATCATCGCAGCATTTATCTCTTGTGTTCCATAAAATTTTCCAGCACGCTTTTTTTGTGTATAAAAGATGACTATTTTATCGCCAAGTTTTAGTTTTTTAAAATCAAAACTTTTTTTAAACATTTGCTCAAGCTCAACTGAAAGTTGAAAATTTCCAGTCTTTGCAACGATATCTCGTGATAACACATCATCTAATGTCAAAACCAACTCTTTTTTCTCACTCTGATACAAGATAGGTTCAACGCTCATAGAATAACTTTGATTATCATCTCTTTTGATATGGAGTTGCAACTCTTCATTTAAAGGGATAAGTGCCTGTTTTATCTCATAATCTTCATCTCTTAAAATATGACAAATTGTAGTGGTTCTGATATCAGATGAGAGTTTTTCATCTTCACTATCCATCTCATAATAAAGTTTCAACGGAAGCATATTCTCTTGCATAAATCCTAAAAGCGTCTCCCCACTTTTCCAAATCTTATCTTCAATACGATTATCATATAAGTTATAAGCATTAAGAGAGTGGGTAAAAAAAAGTGTTGCAAATAGCAATCGTATAAACATCAAAAACCCTCAAGAGAAAAGTAAAAATTTATTATACTCTCACATTACTAAATATTTAAACAAATGTTGTATAATCAAAAAAATAAAACAAAGGCATTTAATGTTAAGACTTTTTACACTAACTTTTATAATTTCACTCACATCACTTATAGCACAAACAAATTTTTCGCCCTATCATACAAAAGTTTTAAAAACAGAGGGGAAGTTTCTCTACATTCAAGATAGTCAAAACTTCTCAGTAGGCTCAAGTGGTGTCGTTATGCACGCATTTGACGAGACGCATAAAACAATTGTTGCAAGAGTTGAAGTGGTAGCGAAAAAACCAGAACACGCAATTTTAAAATATAAAAAATTTAAAGGACTCGAACAGAGTGCCCTACCCTCATATCACATAACTCCAAAAGCTGGTGATACTGTGATACTAAACTATCTTTATAAAAGAGCAACAGCAATTGTCCCAAATGCAAAAACATTGCAACATGTTAGCACAAAGTTTAGTGACATAGAGTGGATTCATCCTGATATCTTTGCTTCAAAACTCTCAGTTGATTACACACCTAGACCCACAAAAGAGGACTTTGCCAGTGAGTGTTCACAAAACAGTTATGCACTCCTGTTTTTTGCGATACAAGACAAAGGTTATTTTGTTGACTGCAATAGTTTTAAAATACTTGCAAAAACAAATCTCCCACAAAGTACTACAAACGAAAATGCAATGGTTCCTTTTTACAGTAGATTAAAAGCGATAAAAGGAAGAATGTTTGGTTTGATGGGTGGTGATGGAATCACAAACTATGATAATTACTACAAAAAAATGTTAGGTTTAAAATAGTGTTAGATAAAAAACATTTTAAAAATTTTGAAAAAATCGTAGGCAAAGAGAATATCTTTGATGATAAACCACACATGATAGCGTACTCTTATGATGCAACTCGCGAGAGATATGAACCTGATGCAGTTTTATTTCCAAAAGATGAAGAAGATGTAAGCAAGATACTAAAATACTGCAACGAAAATCAAGTAATTATAACTCCAAGAGGTGCAGGTAGCGGATTTACAGGTGGTGCATTGCCAAAAAATGGAGGTATTATTTTAGCGTTTGAAAAGCATATGAATAAGATTTTAGAGATAGATGAAAAAAACATGTTAGCTATCGTTCAGCCTGGAGTTATCAATATGGATTTACAAACTCATGTTGAAGCGTTAGGACTATTTTATCCACCAGATCCAGCAAGTGAACAGTACTCAACTTTGGGTGGAAATGTGAGCGAAAATGCAGGTGGAATGAGAGCTGCCAAATATGGTATCACTAAAGACTATGTCATGGCACTTCGTGCAGTTTTACCAAATGGCGATATTATCAGAGCTGGGAAAAAAACTATAAAAGATGTTGCAGGTTACAATGTAGCTGGTATCTTGTGTGCGAGTGAAGGAACTTTAGCAGCTATAACAGAAATCACCCTAAAACTACTCCCAAAACCAAAATATGCATCTTCTTACATGGCTGTTTTTCCAAGTGTAGAACATGCTATGAACGCCGTTTTCAAATCTCTTGCAAATGGTGCAAATCCAGTTGCCATGGAATTTATAGATGCACTTTCAGTAAAAGCTATAAAACAAAAACTAGGAGTCGAGCTTCCAGAAGAGGCAGGAGCACTTCTTATCGGTGATGTAGATGGAAATGTAAAAGAAGAAGTTACTTTTCAAATCAACACCCTTCAAAGTTCTTTTGAAGAGAACGGATGCAACTCTTTTAGTGTCGCAGATGAAAAAGCCCAGAGAGAAAAGATTTGGTATGCTAGACGAAATGTGAGCCAATGTGTCACCGTTTACGGAAGTAAAAAACTAAATGAAGATATCTCAGTTCCAAGAAGTAAACTCCCCGAAGCCCTAAAAGAGATTTATAAAATAGGAGAAAAATATGGTTTTAGCGTACCATGTTTTGGACATGCAGGAGATGGAAATATCCATGTTAATGTTATGGTAGATGGAAGTGATGCAAAACAGCTTGAAGAAGGGCATAAAGCTATAGAAGAGGTATTTAGACTTGTTGTGGCTATGGGTGGAACTCTTAGCGGAGAACATGGAATTGGGCTTAGTAAAGCACCATTTATGGATATCGCATTCAATGTTGCGGAACTTGCTCTATTTAAAAGTATTAAAAAAGCGTTTGACCCAAACAATATTTTAAATCCAGGTAAAATGGGACTCTAATATGTCTATAAAAAAATCCTTGAAAGGGTATTTTATAGACCATAGTCTTTTACATTATGCTTCATCCCTAAGTTTTCATACCACACTTGCACTTATTCCCGTACTTTTAATTTCTCTGTTTTTATTTACAAAACTTCCACAGTTTACAGAATATTATGTCATGTTAAAAGAGTTTATATTTAGCACTCTTATGCCCATACACCATGAAAGTGTTTCAGAAAATATAGATAAATTTATGAGCAACACTTCCAGTCTTGGTGCGATTGGTGTAGTTTTTGTACTTTATGTCTCTATCATGTTTTTTGATGATTTTGAGTATGTGATCAATAAAATTTTCAAAGAAACCCCAAGAGATTTTTTCCACTCTATCTCCATATATATCGTACTAACCATTATTATTCCTATAGGACTTTTAATCTCGATATTTTTATCTCTCAAAGCTACGATATTGCTTCAAAAATACGGTTATTCACAATCCATTGATACTATGTCCATCACATCATACCTAA
>JAOZKZ010000191.1 GCA_029935075.1 Campylobacterales bacterium | reverse complement strand
CGACTACATGTTGACGAATCTCTTCTATCTCTTCATCTGAAAGGTCAGGATACTTCACTTTGATAATTTTTGGTATCAAGACTTTGTTCATCACTTCAGGGTCGATATTGCCAGGCATTGCTTTTAGCATCGTATCATCTTGCAAAATCATAGCTTTCAGGTCATTTAAATCTGACTCAATGATATCTTCAACTCTTTTACTACTAGGTTTTTTAAAACCTCTAATTTTCATCTCTCCAGCTTTTGCTTTGTCATCATCTGAGAGTTTTGGTTTAAACTTGAAACTTGGTGCTAAAACTTGCTCCATGAGTAGTGAAGCTGTTATCGCTTTTAGCATGTTGTTTACAGCTACTTTAACATCATCATTTTTTGCATCTGGTTGAGCTATGAGGTTTGTAAACTGTGCATGGGTTTTGTTGTCACTATCACGAGTGGCACGACCGATAATCTGTATAATCTCCGTCAAAGAACCTCTATAAGCAGCCGTCAAAGCATGTTCACAATAGGGCCAGTCAAAGCCCTCTTTTGCCATCCCAAGAGCGATAATCAAATCCATATCATCAACAGAGTCGATATTTCTAAGATATGTTGCTACTTTTTCTCTCGTTTTTGGCTCATCATTTACAAGGTCGGCTACTTTGATAATCTTTCCATCATCATGCCTTTTCACATGGATGATTTTATCTTCATCTACTTTTACAACCTCACCTATGATATCCAAGATAGTATCTACCTCTTTATACTTATCTTTAGTTGATTCACCTGAGTTTACATTTGGTATATGCAAGATAGTCTTTTTATCAGTATCTAAAATCTCACCGATAGCAGAGGTATATTTACCTTGATAAAAATGGTATCCAATGCCTAAAGACTTTAGATATTCGTAGCCATTTAACTGCTCATAGTAGTTATAAGTTACTTTTGTAAACTTTGCTTCATCCTCTGGTAATAAAACTGCTACACTATCCCCACGAAAATAAGAACCTGTCATAGCCACCATATGAGCAGTCGAGTTATCCATGATAGAGCGAACCAACTCTCCAAGTCTATTTTCCCCATCAGTTGAGACATGATGAAACTCATCAATAGCCAACAGTACATCATCAAATCGCTTTTCATCAAGCTGGTCAAATGCAAACCTCAAAGTAGCATGAGTACAAATCAAAATCTTCTCATCACTATCCAAAAACTTTTTAAATGTCTTTGTCTTACTTGTATCTCCTCCAGATATACAAAGATTGTAAGTATCGTGTGGTTCCCAATCTGCATAGAAACCATGTTCTGTTAGATTGGTATATCCAAATGAGCCACCGATAGACCTCTCAGGTACAGCAATAATGGCTTTTTTGACACCTTGATAGATAAGCTTATCCAAAGCGATAAACATCAATGCTCTTGATTTACCCGAAGCAGGAGGAGCTTTTAGAAGTAGATACTGAGCATCTCTTTTATCATAAGCTTTTGCTTGCATCTCTCTCATACCAAACTCATTTGTTGACTTACTTTGTCCAGTTTGGTGGTAGTTTACTTCTATGATATTTGGCATCTATTCCCTTTAAGTTTAATTTAAAATATCTAAAATAATTTTTTTAGCCGTTTGACTTTTACCTTAACATGACACAAAATTTTAAGAATTTTCATCTATAAAACTCCTAAATATAGGCTTTTCTTTAAAATAGATAATCTATTTTTAAGAAAAAATGACGAAAGCATAACAGAGAAAAACGGCTAAAAATACGGCTAAGAAAAATAACTGAACTAGTTTCTAGCCGTTTTCCACTTTTTTATACTTATTTCTACGATATTTTACATTTTACACCTTTTTTCTTTTTCTAAAAAAAGAAAAGAAAAAGGAATAAAGCCCTAAAAATTGGTGTTTATTGTAATTCCTTTTTCTATTTTCTTTTTTTTTCATTTTTTATTTGGCAAAAAACATATCCTAAATCAAATATAATATTTGGCATTAATTTCCTTTAAGTTTAGTTTAAAATGTCTAAAATAGCCGTCTAAATATGTCTAACTTATTGTGTTTTAGACATTCGCCATGTATTGCCTGTATTCTCGATAATACCGTCTTTTCTAAGGGATTGTAGATTGTTTCTTACCTTGTTTTTCTTTTGTTTTTTGTCTAAAATATCAGGGAGTTTGTCTAAAAGTACATTTTCAAAATCAGCTCTTTTAGCAGTTTTAAACTTTTTCAAATAATCAAGAATAATTTTCCTACAATAGTCATCATCTATACCTCTCATTTTCATGTAATCATCTTTTAGTCCTGTTTTCATAGCAACTTTCGATGATATATGAAGATTTTGTCTTTTACCTTCTATAAGCTTCTTGTTCTTTAATTGCTTATATTCTTCATTGGTCAAAAGATTCTTTTTTTGCACCTTATCAAGCAACATAATTTCTTTCAAATTTAATTCAGGCATATGAATCAGTTTTCGAGCATAATTCATATCCAATATTTTGCCTTCTATAGTAACTTTAACTTCTTCATTTTCAAAGCTGTATTCAGGAAGAGGAAAAAATTTATCTTTTTGAATGGTAAACATCTTTATAATTCCACTACCAATGGTATCTATCATCTTTAGACTCACCATCGCTTGTGATAAAAATCTATTTCTATATTTTGAATCAGGTGCATCTGTAGTCAAAACATTTTCTATGGTTCTAGGGATAAATGAGCCACTATTCTGAAAGATAAGCTTGCTATCTTCACTCTCTACTACATTTATCTTACCACCAAGCATATAGTCTTGATGGGCGATACAGTTATTTAGTGCTTCTCTTATGATATAGGGATGATAGCTATCAACTTCTTCAGGGAAAAGCGTGCCTTCTCTTAGATAGCGATATTTTAAATTTCTTATTTTATTGAACACAGCATCCACACTTAAGATAAATGGACACGAAAAATGCTCATAATCCTTAGATATATTGTCTCTATCTTTCAGTATCCAAGATATTTTCGCAACAGCAGGAGTTAAAAAATGCTCTGATTCAGGCTTACCAAGAAGTAAAATAGCTGTTTTTGTAATCTTCCCATTGATAGTGATTTTTGCTTTGTTAAGAAATGTTGCATCATCCCATGTTGATATACTCTCTGCTAATTCAGGATTCTTTTTTGCATACGCTTCCCTAGCTTTTAAGATGGCTTCTTCTGATAAGTCATCAAGTGTTGCATCTTTGCAAATACCTATGCTCCAATCTTCAGTTTCCGATGAAAATTTACTCCACAATTTTCGCTCTTTTTCAGGATATTCTCTAAGCTTCTTTTTGTGACTTCCTACTCTGATATATTCTTTTCCATCAAAACTTATTGGTGCGTGTTTAGCACTATCTATCTCAAAAACTGCAAAAGATAATCCATCACACTCAACATCATAGATAACATATTCAACATTTGGATCAAGCAAACGATGCAACCAACTTTCTAGATCTTCATTGCCCTTTCCTTTTGAAATCTTCGGCTTATACTTAGTACCAATCATCTTTAGAGTTGAGTCTTCAACACCATAAACAAGGTATGCTTTAGCTACATCATGAAGAGTTGCAGAGTTTGCTAGGGCAGATATATACTCACCTATTAGTTGAGGCTTATCATTGTTATGTTTAAACTCTATCCATTCGGATTCTTTGTTATGCTGTTGGATTAAATCTTTTAGTGTTTCACAAGTCATTTTTTAGAACCTTTGGGTTTGTCATTTTTTTGCATAACTTTTAAAATTTTGTTTAATATCTCTATCTGTTTTTCATTATTCGTTTTTTCATCTTTATAGATTGTACTATTTTGTTGTATAGTCTGTTCTATGCTATTTAACACATCTGTCTGCTTTTGAGTCATGGTAGAAACATCACTTTTATCTATATGTTTCAACAATATCATTTGATTGCTTTTGTCAGACTTATCCGTTTTATCATAAATATCATAAGTTACCCACACAGACCATATAGTTGCTCCAACAGCCACAGCTATACTACCAATGGCTGTCCAAAAAGCTTGTTTAACAGACTTTTTATTATCTTTTATTTCCTCTTCCATGATTTTATTTTGTGTATCAAGCTTTTCATTTTGTGATGAGATATATTGTCCTGTTGCTGTGAGTGTCTCATTTTGAATACCTAATAACTTAATAACTTGTTTATTTTGTTTAATCATAGGGTTTTCAGGAATTTTTATCGGCTGTATATCTATTCTTGATACAT